>JAWWAN010000061.1:0-11745 GCA_033721675.1 Rhodothermales bacterium
GTAGCCGTGCGTGGCGAGGTGCGTGCCCAGGGGGAGCCCCAGCCATCCGCAGCCCAGGATGCTAATCGTCTTCGGCTTCACAAAAAATCGAACGCTCGAACGCCCATCGAAACGTCGCGTGCAGCGCCGGAGCCGCCGCGTGCGAGGGGATGCAAGACCGGCGTCCTCGGTCCGGGTGCCGTGCGCCACAAGAAAAGGAGGGCGGGATACGTCGGGGCGCGGCAGCCGGAGGGGGGTGGGCGAGGACGCTGCTCCTTCAAGATAACGAAAAAGACGGCGAGGATGCGACAGCCCGCCGCGCGAAACCTGGGCCGGGCCGCAGGGTCAAAGAGCGCCCGCCCGTCGCTGCCCCGCCGCCCATGCGTCCGCTCGACCCCGCCATCCAAACCGTCTGGACGATCAAGCTGGCCGTGCTCTGGACGGTCATCGTCCTCGGGGTGCTCACCTACGACGTCCTCCGCCTCTTCGACGCCGGGCGCACCGTGCCGGCCTTCGTGCCGACGCTGGCCGCCCTCGCCGCCGGCCTCGCCGTGACGCTCGCCGTGCCGCGCCTGCGCTACCGGTACTGGCGCTTCGACCTGCGGGCCGAGGAGCTGTATCTGGAGCGCGGCATCTGGAACCGGGTGCGGACGGTGGTGCCGCTGCGCCGCATCCAGCACCTGGACGTCTCGCAGGACGTCATCGAGCGCAGCTTCGAGCTGGGCAAGCTCATCGTCCACACGGCCGGCACGCGCAGCAGCGACGTCGTGCTGCCGGGCCTCCACATCACCGAGGCCGAGCGCCTGCGCGACGAGGTGAAGCACTCGATCACCGAAGACGCGGTCTGATGGAGCGGCCCGAGCCCCTCGCGCCGACGCCCGACGACGGCCACCGCCTGCACGTGCTGACGCTCGTCCAGCGTGTGCTCAAGAGCCTGCCCGCGCTCGTGCTGGCGACGCTGCCCCTGCTGGCCCGCCGCTCCGCCGACGGTGGGAACGCCTTCTTCCTCGGCTTCTTCGTGCTCTACGGCGTGGTGGCGCTGCCGCTGATGCTGGTGCAGTACCTCCGCTTCCGGTACTGGATCACCCCGCGCGAGATCGTCATCCACAGCGGCGTGTTCACGCGGCGCAAGCGCAACATCCCGCTGGAGCGGATCCAGAACATCGAGGTCGAGCGGAGCCTGCTGCCCCGGCTGCTCGGGACCGCCAAGGTGAAGATCGAGACGGCGGGCAGCACCACGACGGAGGGCGTGCTCGAATACGTGACGGTGGCCGAGGCCGAGCGGATCCGGCAGGTGGTGCGCTCCTTCCAGCGCCGCGCCACCACCGAGCCGGCCGCCGCCCCCGCCCCCGGCGCCCCCGCCGCTTCCGTCGCCGCGCCGGCGCTGGTGAGCCCGCCGGCCGCCGAGGAGGAAGACCGGCGGCTGCTCGCGACGATGCCGGCCCGCCGCGTCTGGCTCTCGGGGATGTTTCGGTTCTCGCTCCTCTACATCGCCCTCATCTTCTCGGCGATGCAATACCTGTTCGACGTCTTCGGGCTGGACCCGGACGAGCTGGCGTTCCGCATCGCGCGCGCCATGCGGGGCGGCCTGCCGCCCTACGCCGAGGCCGTGCAGGCATCGCCCTGGTTCTTCGGCATCGCGGTAGCGCTGGCGGCGGCGCTGCTGGGATGGCTCACCGGCGTCCTCGTCAACGTCAACCGCTACCACGGCTTCCGGCTCTGGCGCGTCGGAGACAAGCTCCAGAAACGCCACGGCCTGCTCACCCTCACCGATCGGACGATCCCGCTGAAGAAGGTGCAGGCGCTGCTCTGGCGCTCCAACCCGCTCATGCGCCGGTTCGGGTGGTACCGGCTGGAGCTCCAGACGATGGGCTACGACGTCGGGCAGCAGGGGCACCAGGTGGCCGTCCCCTTCGCGAAGCGCGACGAGATCCTGGCGCTGGCGCCGCAGATCCGCCCGTTCGCGCTGCCGGAGGTCTTCACGCCGGTCTCCCGCCTGACCATCCGCCGCCGCCTCATCCGCTACAGCGTCGTGTGGCTGGGGGTGCTGGCGCCGCTGGCGTACTTCTTCCCCGTGGCCCTGTGGGGCCTGCTGGCGCTGCCGCTGCTGGGCTACCTGGCCGTGCTCCAGTACCGCCACCACGGCTATGCCTTCGCCGGCGGCCTGCTCTACGTGCGGCGCGGCGTCTTCCGGCAGCACCTCTGGATCCTGCCCGTCGAGCGCTTTCAGGTCTTCTACGCCGAGGCCACGTACTTCCAGCGCCGCCTCGGGCTGGCCTCGGTCTACGTAGACACCGCCGGCGCCGGCACGTTCTCGACGCCGGAGATCGACGACGTCGAGGCCGGCACCGCCGGCACGCTCGTGCAGGAGCTGTACCGGCACTTCCAGGAGCATTTCGGCGTGAGGCACCCGGCCGACCCGGCGGGCTGAGGTACGGACGACGGAGGACGAACGCGCCCCGCACCGCCCATGCCCCGGTGTCATCCCGAGCGAGCGCAGCGAGCCGAGGGATCTCGCCGGGCCGGGTTGCCGCTACTTCGACCGACGAGATCCCTCGGCTGCGGCGCTGCGCGCCTTCGCTCGGGATGACACGAGGAAAAGGCTGCATTGCACGCGATAAAGGGGCGCGTTTTGTGCTGAGCGCGCAGGGAAGCACCGTCGAAGGACGGCGATTAATCCCGCCCCCAGAGCTCGACCGTGGCGCGGCGGTGGCGGCCGGGTTTGGTGTTGTACCAGAAGACCACCTTCTGGATGACCCGGTCGCCGCCGTAGAGGTCGATCACGCGCGTCTCGCCGCCGGCGGGGATGTGGCGGCGGATCTTCACGTCCTGCACGTCGCCGTTGCGGTAGTGGATCTTGACGTCGCGCAGGGTGACGGCGCTGCGGCGCACGCGCAGCTTGATCTTGCGAAACGTCCCCTCCCGGATCGTCACCGGGATGGCGTCGCGGTCCACCGAGAAGTCGACCTTGCGCGAGCCGAGGCGGTCCCAGCTACGCGAGGCTTCGGGGGCCGGCGCCCAGGCGACGCTGGAGAGGGCGAGGAACAGGACGAGGCCGAGTGACACGGAGCGAAGACGCATGAGGATATCCTCCAGGGCTGATGATCGAGGCAGAGAGCCGAATGCTCCCCCAGTCTAATCAGCCGCTACGAGGAGCGCCTCGCGAGTTTGCCACCGGATGACGGCGATTCTGTCACAGAGCCGTGCGGAATCGAGCACGGACGAGGGCAGCGTGCGGATTGATAAGTGCAGAAGGCGGAAGGGCGTAGTGCGGCCGAGGACCCACTGCAATCCTCACTCTGCAATCATCACTCTGAAATCACTCCGCTGGTGTCTCGGCGCGCTCGCGGAGGCTGCACAGGCCCAGGTAGAGCATCGCCGGAATCGTCTTGCGGTAGGCCGGGCCCTGGACGTCGAGCACGGCCCACGAGATCGAGAGCGACCACGCCGCCGGCCCGATCCAGCCCACCCACCACGGCAGGCGGGCCATCAGCATCTGGAAGAGCCGCGCCGCGAACTGCGCCCCGATGATCTTGGCGATGGCGCCGAAGAGGACCGTCTTGATCAGCCCGTCCACCACCACGATCCCGAAGGCCTGGATGAGTGCCGGGATGGCGAAGACGCCGGCCGACTTCTTGAGGAAGGCCGCCGCCTGCTCCTGCTCCACGCCGAGGCGTTCGAGGAGGGCCTGCTGCTCCTCGGGCGGCAGGCCGGCGAACTGCTGGGTCGCATAGCCCTCGGCGAGCGCTTCCAGCATCTCGCGCTCCGTGCCCATCGGCACGTCCACCTTCAGCTTCTTCGCCACGTCCCGCACCACCTCGCGCAGCGGCACGCCGGCCTCCTTGCCGGTGGCGTAGCGGACGAGGTAGGCGAGGTCGGCGCTGCCCAGGTAGCGCAGCTCGTGCTCGACGCGGAGCGCCAGCGCCCGCCGCGCCTCGGGCGTGTCGTCAGCCTCGACGGCCCGCAGCAGACCGTGCAGGTGGCGGTCGTCGGTGAGCCCGATGGGGCCTTCGATGACCTCGACGAGGAACCGGTAGTCTGCGGGGAGGAGGGGAGCGAAGACGGGGTGCATGGCGGCAGGGCGGGTCGGTGAAATCGGTCCGCCTCCTCCAACGGGGAGCGGGGCGCGAGGTTACGGGAGGGCGCAGGCGCCGGCGGCCGGCTCCACCTCCGGCACGGCGCACGTCGTCTCGGTGGTGCCGCCGAAGATCGCGTTGAGCAGCCCGGCGAGGCGCACGCCGGCCTGCACGAGGCGCCGGTGGATGATCGGGCTTGTACGGTAGGCGTACTCGTAGCCCAGGTTGAAGCGCCCGTCGCGGTCGAGGTAGTCCGTCAGGTCGGCCACGCTGTAGAGTTCGTCGCGCAGCGCCTGCGACTCCTCGGCCCAGTCCACGCACGTGGAGCGCTGCCAGCGGGCGACGTCGGCCTCCGAGGGGTGGTTGATGAAGCGCGTGTACTCGGTGAAGCTCAGGCCCCGGTGCTCGATCACGCGGGTGTCCCAGACCGAGTGCAGGTTGGTCAGCTCGCCGAACCAGTGGACGCGGATCTCATTCCCGCCCCGGTCCTCGCCGCGCCCGACGTGGAGGGGCTGGTGGACGTCTCCGACGAAGTGGACGAGGAACTTGAGCGCCCGGCGCTTGCGCGGGACGTCGGCGGTCGGGTCGCGCAGGATGCGCTCCATGCGGTGCATGGCCTCCAGCACGTCGCCCCGGTTGTTGCGGCGGGAGGTCGTGTAGGTGTCCTCATCCTCGATGGTGACGTAGTGCCAGGTCGAGGCGCAGTCGTAGGCCGGGTCGGACCGGATCTCGTCGGCCCAGGTGCTGAGCTGGGCGAGGCTGGTGTCTGCCACGAGGGCGTGCAGGCCGCGCCGGGCCTCGTCGGTCAGGTACTGCTGGGCGATTTCACCGACGATGCGGTGGCCGGTGGCGCCCCACATCGAAGCCGGGGGCGCCCCGCTGTGGCCGGCCGCGCCGACGCTCACCAGGGCGGCCAGCACCAGCCCCCATACTGCGTTCCTGCGTCCCATCATGCTGCTATCCTCCTAGTTCCGTGGGGTCGGGTTCACGGCTGGAAGATAGCACGAAGGCGCGGCGGGAAATGGGAAATGGTGATTAGGAAAACAGGAAACGCCGGAGGAGAACCCGATCCCCGAGCGCCCCGGAGCCCGCGTCGCTACTTCCTCGGGTGGCTCTGCCAGAGGACGTTCATGATCATCCACCGGCCGTCGATCTTCGCCAGGTGCATGTAATCGATGCCCCACTGCGCGGTCAGCTTGGCGGTGGCGGTCTGGTCCAGCAGGTCGAGGACGACGATCTCCTTGGGGGCCGACGCGGCATCGACGCGGCCACGCTGGTTCCAGCGGCCGGCGAGGTCCACCAGCTGGTCGTAGGTCATCCGCGCCTCCTGGTAGGCGTCGGCGTCGTCGCCCATCCAGTAGCCGACCTTGGCGAGGCTCGGGTGGACGCTGCGCTCGATGCGCGCGGGGTCGACCTCGTAGAGGGCCTCCACGTAGTCCAGCACGGCGGCGCGTACGGCATCGCGCTCGGCCTCGTCGGGGGGAGGGAGGGGCGTCAGGGTCACGGTGCTCTGCGCCGCCGCCAGAGGAGCGACGAGCAGAGCCAGCAGCAGCAACACGGTGCGAGCAGGCATGGCGGTGTGAAAATAGTGAGGGATCAGGCCGGACGGAGAACCTGCCTCGCCCCGGCGCGAATACTGCCCTTCGGCGCCCGGCGCACGCCGGGCACCCTCCCCCTAGACGCACGAGCCGCTGAAAAGTTAGCACCGTCCTCCGGACGACGCACACCCGGATCCCCCATATGAACCTGCCCCGCTCCAGCGGCGTGCTGATGCACGTCACCTCGCTCCCCTCGCCCTTCGGCATCGGCGACTTCGGGCCGCAAGCGTATCGCTTCGCAGACTGGCTGGCGGCTGCCGGACAGCGCGTGTGGCAGGTGCTCCCGCTCGTGCCCGTCGGCTACGGAGACTCGCCGTACTCCAGCCCGTCCACGTTCGCGGGCAACCCCCTCCTGATCAGCCCCGAGGGCCTGCGCGACGACGGCCTCCTCGACGACGCCGACCTTGACGCCCGCCCGGACTTCCCCGAGGCCGCCGTGGACTTCGAGGCGGTGCGCGCCTTCAAGTATGGGCTGCTCACGCGGGCTTTCGAGCGCTTCGAGGCGCAGGCGCCGGAAGACGCCCGGCGGGCCTTCGACGCCTTCCGCCAGGAGCATGCCGCCTGGCTGGGCGATTATGCGCTCTTCATGGCACTCCGCGAGCACCACGGCGAGGCGGCCTGGACCGACTGGCCCGCGCCGCTCGTCCGCCGCGACCCGGACGCACTCGCGGCGGCCCGCCGCGAGCATGCGGAGGCCGCGCGCCGCCATGCCTTCTGGCAGTATCTCTTCGACCATCAGTGGAGCGCACTGCACGCCTACTGTGCCGAGCGCGGCCTTCGCATCCTCGGGGATCTGCCCATCTACGTGGCCCACGACAGCGCCGACACGTGGGGCAACCCCGAGCTGTTCTTCCTCGACGACCACGGCCGCCCGAGCGTCGTGGCCGGGGTGCCGCCGGACTACTTCAGCGAGACCGGGCAGCGATGGGGCAACCCGATCTACCGGTGGAGCGTGATGCGCGAGCGCGACTTCCGCTGGTGGACGCAGCGACTGCGCCGCGCGCTGGCCCTCTTCGACGTGGTCCGGCTCGATCACTTCCGGGGATTTGCCGCCTACTGGGAGATCCCGGCCGAGGAGGAGACCGCCGTCCACGGCCGCTGGGTCGAGGCGCCGGGGGAGGCGTTCTTCGAGCACCTCCGCCAGACCCTCGGCGGCCTGCCCCTCCTGGCTGAAGACCTCGGCACCATCGACGACGCCGTGCGCGGCCTGATGCGGCGCTTCGGCCTGCCCGGCATGGCCGTCCTCCAGTTCGCCTTCGGCGGCGACGTCACCTCAGACTACCTGCCGCACAACTTCCGCCGCCGCCTCGTCGCCTATACCGGCACGCACGACAACGACACGTTCGCCGGATGGTGGGCGCGGGAGACCGGGACGCAGGAGGCCGAGGCCGCCGCCCGCGAACGCGCCTTCGCCCGCCGGTACCTCGCCCTCGGGGACGACGACGCCGTGCACTGGGCGGCCATCCGGGCTCTCGCCGCCTCCGTCGCCGACGTCGCCATCGTGCCCGTGCAGGACGTGCTCGGGCTGGGGAGCGAGGCCCGCATGAACACGCCCGGCAGCGACCGCGAGAACTGGGCGTGGCGCCTCCGGCCGGGCCAGCTCACCGACGCCCACGGCGAGCGGCTCCGCGCCCTCACCCGCCTCTACGGACGCGCCGAAGATCCTGAACCGCCGGTCTGATCGGCGGCGGTCACGGCAGCTTGCCTGTCTCCTCGCGGTACAGCCGCTTGAGGAGGGGCATCACCTTGCGGACGTAGTAGTCCACCTGGCTGTCGGTGGGCTGCTCGCCGCGGCCTTCGCGCAGGCGCCGGCACGCGCGTTGCGCCGCCCCGCGCAGGCCGTGCTTGTTGACCGAGAAGCTGCTCGATTTGCGGCGGCCCGTCTCGGGGTCCCGCCAGTGGCAGGTCACGTAGGGCGCCCGGCCTCCGCTCTTGAGCGTATACATCGAGAAGCCGACGCCGATCACGCCGGTGCGGTTGAGGGCCTCGGCGGAGCGGCGCTTGGCGCGTTCGGTGTGGAGGTGGGCCGCCGGCGAGATACGTTCGGGGAGCTTCTCACGCATCGTGTCTCGCCACTGCACGGCGGCAGCGTGCGCGCCGTCGGTGCCGTCGTGGAGAGAATCCGAGAAGAACTTGCTGTATTTCTTCTTTTGCCGCTCGAAGCGTACCTGCCAGCCGACGGTGTTTCCCGTCTCGATGCGGAAGATGTTCGGGAGCTTCGGGTGGCGGTCAGACACGCTCATGGCTCTGGGTGATGTCGGCTGCGGAGGGGCAGACACCGCAAGATAACGGATCGCAGTCTGTTTAGCGACCGGGAGGTGGGATGCCAGCCCCCGAAAAAGGCCCTGGCGCCCCGCTGAAAGCGCTTCGACTGTAACGATGTGGCGAGGAGCCCCTCCTGCGCGGCACGCACCACCGCCTCTCCGGTAGGTTGGCGACGACGGCCCGCCCCCACGTTTTTCAGGCTCCCGACGCATGAAAGAGATGCCCCCCCGCGCCCTCGGCGCGCTCGCCGAAGACGGCGGCGTGCGGTTCCGGCTGTGGGCCCCGAAGGCCGGCCGCGTGGACCTGCTCCTCGACGGGGCGGAGCCGCTGCCGATGGCGCGCAGCGCGGATGATACGTTCGAGGCGTTCGAGCGCGTCGTGCCCGGCCTCGGCGCCGGCGCCCGCTACCGGTACCGCATGGATGGCGGCGATGCCTTCCCGGACCCCGCCTCCCGGTTCCAGCCCGAGGGCGTCCATGGCCCCTCCTCCGTCGTCGATCCGCGCACCTTCCGATGGCGCGACGACGGCTGGGCCGGGGTGCCGCAAGACCGCTGGGTGTTCTATGAACTCCATGTGGGCACCTTCACGCCCGAGGGCACCTTCCGCGCCGTCATCGACCGGCTGGACCACCTGGCCGACCTCGGCGTGACGTGCCTGGAGCTGATGCCCGTGGCGGACTTCCCCGGCCGCTGGAACTGGGGCTACGACCAGGCGGCGCTCTACGCCCCCAGCCGCGCTTACGGCACCCCGGATGACCTCCGCGCCCTCGTCGATGCCGCGCACGCGCGGGGCCTGGCCGTCTTCCTCGACGTCATCTACAACCACCTCGGCCCGGATGGCGCGTATGCCGCCGCCTTCGCGCCGTTCTTCACCGAGCGGCATCACACCCCCTGGGGGGCCGCCATCAACTTCGACGACGCCGGCAGCGAGGGCGTCCGCGCCTTCTTCATCGACAACGCGCTCTACTGGCTGCGCGAGTTCCACCTGGACGGCTTCCGCCTCGATGCCACGCACGCGATCCTCGACGACAGCGAGACGCACTTCCTCGACGCGCTCGCCGTGGCCGTGGAGGGGCTCCGCGAGGGGCCGCGCCGCTACCTCGTGGCCGAAGACCACCGCAACCTCAACGTGCTCGTCCGCCCCCGCACCCGGGGCGGCTACGGCCTCGACGCCGTAGGGGCCGACGACTTCCACCACCAGGTGCGCCACCTCACCGCCGGCGACACCGACGGGTACTACGCCGACTATGCCGGCACCACGGCGGCCGAGCTGGCCGTGACGCTCCGCCAGGGCTGGTTCTACGACGGGCGTCCATCCCGCCGGACGGGCCGCCCGCGTGGCACCGACGCTTCGGGCGTCCGGCGCGCGCAGTGCGTGATCTGCATCCAGAATCACGACCAGGTGGGCAACCGGCCCGCCGGTGAGCGCCTGCACCACCAGATCCCGCTGCCCCAGTACCGCGCCGCCTCGGCCCTGCTGCTCCTCGCACCGGAGACGCCCCTGCTCTTCATGGGGCAGGAGTGGGCCGCCTCGTCGCCCTTCCAGTTCTTCACCGACCACGACGGCGATCTCGGCCCGAAGGTGACCGAAGGCCGCCGCGAGGAGTTCAAGGACTTCGCCGGCTTTCACGGCGAGGTCCCCGATCCGCAGGATCCTGCCACGTTCGAGCGCAGCCGCCTCGACTGGGACGACCTGCGCGCCCCTGCCCATGCCGGCACGCTCCGCCTCTACCGGGATCTGCTCCGCCTGCGCCCCGAGCTGGAGGGGCCGGTCGACGCCGTGCCGCACGGCGACCGCGCGCTCGCCCTCCGGCGGGGCCCCCACACCCTGCTCGTCGCCTTCGGCGGCGGTACGGCGCTGCCGCTGCCCGAAGGCGCGGCACCCGTCTGGCACACCGAACAGCCCGGCTACACCCCGGAGCCGCAGCCGCCGGCGGTCGAGGGCGGCACGGTCCGCTTCGCCGTGCCGGGCGCGATGCTCGTGAAAGACGGGGGGTTAGGAGGGTGAGAAGGTAGGAGGGGACGCTTTCCTGTTTCGCCGTGCAATCCTGTCCTCTTACCCTCGGCCCTTCCTCCCCCACACCCCCACACCTCCAGCCAGACCATGATCGCTACGTACCGCTTGCAACTCACGCCGGCGTTCGGCTTCGCGGAGGTCGAGGCGCTCGTGCCCTATTTCCAACGGCTCGGCGTCAGCCATCTCTACCTCTCGCCCATCACCGAGGCGCGGCCGGGCAGCGAGCACGGCTACGACGTCAGCGACCACAACACGGTGCGGGCCGAGTACGGCGGGCGCGAGGGCTTCGAGCAGTTGCGCGCGGCCGCCCACGCCGCCGGCCTCGCGATCCTGCTGGACTTCGTGCCCAACCACGCCGGCGTGGGCACCCACAACGCCTACTGGCAGGACGTCCTCGCGCACGGGCCGCACTCCGCGCACGCCCACGTCTTCGATATCGACTGGGACCCCCTCAAGGAGACCCTGCGCGGCAAGGTCCTTCTGCCCTTCCTCGGGCGGCCCTACGGCGACGTGCTCGACGACGACGAACTGGGGATCACCTTCGAGGACGGGCGCTTCTACGCCGCCTACTACGACAATGCCTTCGCCCTCTCGCCCCTCACCTACGCCACCCTCCTCGACGCCGTCCTCGACGAGCACGAGCGCGCCGACGCGTACTTCGACCTGAAGGAGGTGCGCGACGCGTACGCCGCACTCCAGCCGGACGAGGTGCACAAGGCCGAGGCGCTCCGCCGCCGCCTGGAGCCCCTCGCCGAGGCCCTCGACCTCGCCGCGCCCCTCGCCGCCTTCCGGGGGGAGCGGCTGCACGCCCTCCTCGAACGCCAGTACTGGCGCCTCGCCTACTGGAAGACCGCCGGCTATGAGATCAACTACCGGCGGTTCTTCGACATCAACGGGCTCGTCGGGCTCTGCATGGAGGACGACCGCGTCTTCTGGGAGGCCCACACCCTGCTGGGCGAGCTCCTGGCCGAGGACGGCGTCGACGGCGTCCGCATCGACCACATCGACGGCCTCTTCGATCCGCACGGCTACCTCGACCACCTCCGCGACCTCGGCGCCCGCCACGTCTGGGTCGAGAAGATCCTCGCGCCCGGCGAGACGCTGCCCGAGGCGTGGCCCGTGGAGGGGACCACCGGCTACGAGTTCATGAACGACGCGATGGGCGTGCTGCTGTGGCAGGACGGCATGGCCGCCCTGGAGCGCACCTACCGCCGCTTCGTGCCCGAGGCCGAGCCCTACGAGGAGGAGGTCTACGAGAGCAAGCGCCTCGTGATGGAATCGTCGCTCTCCAGCGAGCTGTTCCGCCTCGCCTATGCCCTCAACCGCCTCTCCGAGGCCGATTACCACACGCGCGACTTCACGCTGGAGGCGCTCCGCGAGGCCCTCGCCGAGATCGTCGCCGCTTTCGACCGCTACCGCACCTACCTCCCCTACAACGAGGACGAGGCCCGCGCCGTCGTCCGGGAGGCCGTCTACCGGGCCCGGCAGCGCGCCGTCGCCTTCGAGCCGTCCGTCTTCGACTTCGTGCGGCGCGTGATTCTGGGCGAGGTGCGCGAGGACCTGCGCGAGCGGCAGCGCGCCTGGACGGGCCGGTTCCAGCAATACACGGCGCCCGTGGCCGCCAAGGGCGTCGAAGACACCGCGTTCTACCGGTACCTGCCCCTCGTGGCGCTCAACGAGGTGGGCGGCGAGCCCGCGCCCGCCGGCACCCCGCCGCAGGCGTTCCATGCCCGTGCCCGCTTCCGCGCCCAGCGCTACCCGCGCACGCTCGTGGCCACCGCCACGCACGACCACAAGCGCGGCGAGGACAC
>JAWWAN010000062.1:0-11734 GCA_033721675.1 Rhodothermales bacterium
CCGGGACCGGGTCGTCTGGCCGGGGTTCGCCGAGCTCGGCCGGTTCCAGACGCCGACGTGGGCGCTCGGCGCCACCGCGGTGGTCATGATCCTCTGCCCCCCTCGATGAGGCGCAGGCCGGCGGGCTTGTCTTCGTCCCGCACGGGTTCTTCGGCAGGCACGAGCGGCTCGTCCCCGAAGTAGGCCGTGAAGCGCGTCGTGCCGTTTGCGGCGAGCACGAGGCGGCCGTCGCGGACGGCATCGGCGCCGGCGGGTGCAGACTCGAACCGCCCATCGGTGGTGTAGCTCTCGGCGTCGGCGAGCGAGTTGAGGTGGACGTCGAGGGCCACCTCGGCGCCCTCGGGTACGCCCTCGGTGGTGAAGACGCGCTCCAGGCCGGGCCGCCCGCCGTCCTCCACGTACTCCGGCGACTCGGTGACGGCGATGCGGGTGCCGTCGTTCAGCACGAGGTCATACATGAGCACGGCGCGGCCGTCCTCGAAGCGGTGCCCCCGGTACGCCACGCGCGGCTCGGCCGCCTGCCCGCCGCGCAGTACGCGCCACGGCATACGGTCCGGGCTGACGAGGTAGGCGTCGCCGAGGCTGATCGGCTGCGGCCCGTGGGCCGTCGTGTAGACCGGCCCATCGAACTCGACGCCCTCCTTCCAGACCTTGTGGAGCGCGCCGCGCTCGGCGTCGTAGGCGGCCCAGAAGTCGTCGCGCAGGGCCAGGACGGTCATGCGCGGCTGCCAGTCCAGCACGGAGCGGAATACCCAGGGGTCGCGCCCGCGCTCGGAGGGCTCGGCATCGGCACCCGCGCACGCGGCGAGCAGGAGGGGCGCGAGGAGGATGGGGAGGAGGAAGAGCAGGCGGAGGTTCGTCGAGCCGTTCATCGGGAGGGCGGACGGGTGGGATGGAGGCACGGGCCGGGACGGTTCCCCAGGAAGGCGCTGCCGCCCCGGTATGCTGCTCCAACGTACGAGGCGAGGCCGGGTTTTCCGGCGTGCGGTTCAGCGTCCGGCGCCGCGCAGCACGAGGCGGAGCTGGGCCTCGATGCCTTCATACATCCGCGCGGGGGCGAAGCGGCGGAGGGCCTCGGCGCGGCCGGCGGCGGCCATCGCGGCGGCCTCTTCGGGGTCGTCGAGGAGGCGGCGGAGGGCGCGTGCGAGGGCGTCGGCGTCGGCAGGATCCACGAGCAGCCCCGTCCGCTCGTCGTCGAGGATCTCGGGCACGCCGCCGGCGCGCGCGGCCACCACGGGCCGGCCGGCCAGCATCCCCTCGACGACGACGCGCCCGAACGGCTCGGGCGCGGTGGAAGTGTGGACCACGACGTCCGGCACATGCATCAGCGCCGCCACGTCGTCGCGGAAGCCGAGGAAGTGGACGCGGCCGGCGAGGGCGGGCGCGGCGGCCCGCTCCCGGAGCCTCGCCGCATACGCATCTTCGTCGAAGAGCGCGCCGCCGACGAGCAGGGCGTGGACGCTGGGGAGGTGTTCGATCGCGCCGAGCAACACGTGCTGGCCCTTCCACGGCGCCAGCCGGCTGAAGAGGCCGACGACGGGCGCCGCGCCCAGCCCGAGGTCGCGCCGCAGGGCGGCCACGTCCGGAGTCTGGAGGAAAGGCGCCGGCGGGATGCCGTAGTAGACGACGGCGATCCGGTCCGCCCGCCCGCCGGCCTCGACGAAGGCGCGGGCGCTGGCCTCCGAGTTGGTCACCACGCGCGCGGCCCAGCGGTTGGCGAGTCGGATGACGAGGCGGCGGTGGCCCTCGCTGAAGTGGGCGTCGCTGAGGAGGTCGTGCAGGTGCCAGAGCACGGGCCGCCGCGCCAGCCGCCCGGCGAGCGCCGCCACCACGAACGCCTTCTGCGAGCTGGCATAGAGGACGTCGTAGCGCCGCGCGCGGCGGGCCACGCGGAGCGCCAGCCGGGCCACGCCGGGCAGGCTCCGCACGTCCTGCCCCCGCCCCCCGCCGCGCCGCACGCCCTGGAAGGCCGGGGGCGCCGGCAGGATCTCGACGGACACGCCGGCGGCCTCCAGCCGCTCGCGGAACGGGCCGTCCTCGAACAGCACGGCCGTGCCCTCGGGCGCGAAGTGCGCGGCGATGTCGAGCAGGGACAGCTCGGCGCCGCCGAGGACGCCGACGTGGTCGAGGAACAGGATGCGCGGCTTCATCGGCAGGCCTCTGCGTAGACGGCACGGATGCGGCGCGCGATGACGGGCCAGCCGAACTGCTCGGCGGCATAGCGGCGGCAGGCGTCGGCGCCGGGGAGGCGGAGGGTACCGCGCAGGGCCGCAGCGATGCCGTCGGCGAGGGCGGCGGGGCCGGAGGCGGGCAGCACCATCGCGGGCGCGAGGCCGCGCACGGCCTCGGGCAGGCCGCCCACGGGCGTCACGAGCACCGGCGTGCCCGCCGCCAGCGATTCGAGCGTGATGAGGCCGAAGCCTTCGAGCGCGACGGTCGGCACCACCGTCAGGTCGGCCGCGCGGTAGGCGAGGGGCAGGTCGGCGTCCGGAACGAAGCCGAGGAGGCGGACGTGCGCGCCCAGCCCGGCAGCGTCGATGCGGCTCTGGAGGTCGGGCGCGAGCGGGCCCCGGCCGGCCACGAGCAACAGGGCCTCCGGCACCGCCTGCCGGACCGCCGCCATCGCCTCGATCAGGTCTTCCAGCCCCATCCGCCGGCGTAGCCGCCGGACGGCCAGCACGGTGGGGCGGTCCGGATCCCATCCCAGACGCGCCCGCGCCGCACGCGGGGTCGCTTCCACCGCGAAGCGCGCCGCGTCCACGCCGCCGGGGACGACGTGGATGCGTTCTTCGGGCACGTTGTAGCGCTGGTGGAGCACGTCCCGGAAGGCGCTGGAGAGGACGATGCAGCGCGCGGCGCGGCGGTAGACGCTGCGTTCGAGGCGGTGCTTGAGGGCGGCGGCGAGGCGCCCGGCGCCCTCCACCCGGCTCTCGTCCGCCCACGGCCCGTGGAAGTGCACCACGAGCGGCGTCTCGCCGAGGCGGCGCACCACGGGCGCGGCGTACAGCGCGAAGTGCGCGGCGACGAGCGCGGGCGCGTCCTCGGCCAGCACCCCGCGCACCGCCCGCCGGGCGTGCCGCCAGCGCGTGGCGAGGGGCGCGTCCGGCGCGGCGAAGGCAGCCACCTGCCCGCCCGTCCGCGCCGCCAGGTCCGGCGGGCCGGCGACGAGGCCGCGCGCCTCCACGCCCGCGCCGGGCAGGTGCGCCATCAGGTTGTAGAACACCTGGTTGAGCCCGCTGGCGTGCTCCGGGAACCAGCCCTCGCCCAGTTGCAGCGTCCGCATCGCTTCACTCCGGCAGCGTCTTGAAGCGCTCCCGCGCCGCCCGTTCGAGCGCGTCGCGGTGGTCCGGGTGCGCGAGGTCGATGAGCAGGCGGGCGCGCTCGCGCAGGTTCTTCCCGTAGAGGTTCGCCACGCCGTACTCGGTGGCTACGTAGTGGACGTGCGCGCGCGTGGTCACCACGCCGGCGCCCTCCTTCAGGAACGGCACGATGCGGGACGCCCCCCGGCGCGTGGCCGACGGGAGGGCGATGATGGGCTTGCCGCCGGGCGAGAGCGAGGCGCCCCGGATGAAGTCCATCTGCCCGCCCACGCCGCTGTACATCCGCGTGCCGATGGAGTCCGCGACGACCTGGCCCGTGAGGTCGACCTCGATGGCGCTGTTGATGGCCGTCACCCGGGGGTTCTGGCGGATGACGCGGGTGTCGTTGACGTAGGCGCAGTCCAGCATCGCCACCTGCGGGTTGTCGTCCACGAAGTCGTAGAGGCGGCGCGTGCCCATGAGGAAGCTGCCGACGATCTTGCCCGGATGCTTGCGCTTGCGCGCGCCGGTGATGACGCCGCGCTCGACCAACTCGATGATGCCGTCGGAGAACATCTCGGTGTGGATGCCGAGGTCGCGGTGGTCGCCGAGGGCGGCCAGCACGGCGTCCGGGATGGCACCGATGCCCATCTGGAGCGTGGCGCCGTCTTCCACGAGGGCGGCCACGTGGCGGCCGATGGCGCGCTCGACGTCGGTGAGCGCGCGGGGCGGCGCCTCCGGCAGCGGGTCGTCCACCTCCACCCCGAAGTCGATCGCATCCACGTGGATGAGGCCGTCGCCGTGCGTGCGCGGCATCTGCGGGTTGATCTGCGCGACCACCGTCTGCGCCGTCTCCACGGCCGCCTTCGTGGCGTCGATGGAGACGCCGAGCGAGCAGAACCCGTGGCGGTCCGGCGGAGACACCTGCACGAGCGCGACGTCGAGCGGGAGGATGTGGTGCCGGAAGAGGGCGGGCACCTCGCTGAGGAAGACGGGAATGTAATCCGCCTGCCCCTCGGCCACGGCCCCCCGCACGTTGCCGCCCACGAAGAGCGCGCTCGTGCAGAAGCTCCGGGCGTGCTCCGGCCCGGCGTAGGGCGCCGCCCCTTCGGTGTGCAGATGCACCACGTGGACGTTCCGCAGCTCCGGCGCCCGCGCGGTCATGGCCGCCACGAGGCGCTGCGGCGCGGCGGCGGCGGTGTGGACGTAGACGCGGTCGCTGGATTGGATCACCGAGACGGCACGCTCGGCAGAGACGAGTTTCATGGAGCCTGCCCACAGCGGGCATGATAACGTCGGGGCCGGGGGGCAGGCAAGATAGACCCCGCCGCCGACCGATGCGGCGGCCCGGCGTGCAGGATCGGCAAAGATTGCGTCGAGAATTGGCTACGAGGCGGACGCCGCCCCCTGCGCTTCGGCCTCGGCGAGGCGCTGGAGGGTGCGCAGGAACCGGTTGAGCTGGGCCTTCGCGAAGAACCCGAAGAGGGGCATCAGCGCGCGCATCAGGACGCCGGCCCGCTCCGTGTCTGCGGTGGACGTGTAGAGCAGGCGGGTGCGGCCGTCGCCGAGGGCTTCGAGGCGATAGTCCGCGTGCAGCTCGATATTTTTCATCGAGCCGCCGCTGAGGGCCACGGCCATGTGACGGGGCGGGTCGTAGGCGGTGATGCGGCCGTCGTAGTCGGCAATCTTGCCGCCTTCCCTGAGCCGCAGGCGGAACGTGGAGCCGGGGCGGGTGGGGCCGTCACTCGTCGCCTCGTTGCTGAGCAGGCCCTCCATCCACTGTTGTTGCTTCTCCGGCTCCTCGATCCAGGGCCAGAGCTGCTCGGGCGTGCAGGCGATCTCCTGGGTGCGTTCGATGCGCATGGCAGGTCTCCGTCGGGGTGAGGGTTCGGGGCCGCCTGCACGATACGCCCGTGGAGATGCCATCCGAGTGTCATACGGCACCGCCGGCCGGGATCCCGGCCCGTCAGCCGTCCTCTTTGGGCGCGACGTGGAAGATCTTGTTCAGGATCTTCCACTCGCCGTCCACCTTCAGCATCGAGAAGTAATCGGTGATGAGGGCGCCGGGGTAGTCCAGCTCGACCTTCACCACGGCGGCGTCCCCCGTGACGTCGATCAGCGCGATGCGGCGGGTGCGCTGGGCCTCGTCGTCGGCGGGCCGCCCCCGGGCGCCGGCGATGTACTCGGCGCTCGTCCGTTGCTGGAGGGCGCCGTCGCGCATCCAGTACAGCATCGATGCGGGATGAAACACCCGGGCGTGGTGCGCTCCGTCGCCGGTGGCGTGGCCTTGCAGGTAGTGCTGGACGGCGGCGCGGATGGCGGCGTCCTCGCCGTTCTGGGCGTGGGCGGCCGGAGGCAGGAGCAGGGCGGCGGCGAGCGCGGCGAGCAGGAGAGAGCGGGGCATGGCGTCAACGTGCTGGATTCTTAGCAGGCAGTGCGACGCCGGTAGCTTTCGCAGGCGCCCTCGTTTTGTTGCACGCGCGCCGGCCCGCATCCGACCTCAGGGCCGCCCCCCGGCGCGGGCCGCCGCGGCCGGTCCGGCGGCGCCGGCCTCAGCGACGGTCTCCTGCGCCTCGTCGATCACGAACTGCTTGTAGTGCTCGAAGCGTTCGAGGATGTGCGAGACGTAATTGACCGGCTCCAGGCCCCGCGAGAACCCGTACTTGACGACGGGGTCCGTGTAGACGGACCGCTTGGACTTCTGGAGGAGCCAGTACGCGACGTCCGCCCAGACCGTGTCGTCGCCGCCGTGCTTCTTGGTGAGGCGGCGGGCGTCCATCACGTGGCCGGCGCCCGTATTGTAGGAGGCCAGGATGAACTTGACGCGCTCGGTCGAGTCCGGGATGGCCTCGCCCCAGTAGGTGTCGTCGAGCCACTGGAGGTAGCGCACGGCGCCGCGCACGTTTTGCTCGGGGTTGTAGGGGTCCGCGACGCCCACCTCGCGGGCCGTCCCGGGCATGAGCTGGAGCAGCCCCATGGCGCCGGCCCACGAGCGGGCGCGCGGCTTGAAGCGAGACTCCTGGTAGGTCTGGGCCGCCAGCAGGCGCCAGTCCCAGCCGATCTCGGCGGCGAAGCGGCGCAGCAGGTCGTCATAGTCGCTGAGCGTCCCGGTCTCGGCCGTCAGATACTTGCTCTCGATGCGTTCGCGGTAGCCCTGGCGGTCGATGAAATACTTCCGGTAGAGCTGGTCGAACCGGGGGCTGTCCCGGTGCTCCTCGATCCACGCATTGAACGCCTCACGGAGCTGCGGGGCGTTCTGGCGGACGGCCCACGCCACCTTGTGTGTGGGCCCGACGACGGGGTGCACCATGATGTTGGTGAAGTAGCTCTCCTTGAGCCGCGCCAGGTTCTCCGCCGAGACGGTGTAGTTGACCATCCCGCTCGACACGAGGCGGATGGCGGCCTCGGAAGACTGCACCGTGTCCATCTCGACGATGATGACGTCGCCGCTCAGCTCGTCCGAGATCTCCAGCAGGAACTGCTCGTAGGGCGACTGATCCGGCAGGTTGACTTCCTCACCGGCGAGTTGCGTGGCGTTGTAGATGAGCCGCGCCCGCACCGAGACGGTGTCCGGGTAGGGGTCGAGCGGGTTGAGGATGGCCGCGCTGTCGAACTCACTCTTCTCTACCACCGTGTCGACGGCCCGGGGCAGGTCGAGCGAGTCGGTGGCCTGGACGAGCACGGGCTCGGTCTCGTAGAGCGCGTGCGTGAAGGCGACGTGCGCCGAGTCTGCGGCGAGGGGCACCACGCGGGCGGCCACCACGTCTCCGACGCCCTGGTTGAGGAGGTGCCAGAGGCTGTCGCGATCCTGCACCACGTGCATGCGCAGCGCCAGGTCGTGGTCGTCGGCGAAGGCCTGGAGCAGTTCGTACTCGTAGCCCAGCGGCTGCCCTCGGTAGAGGAAGTATCCGGTCGAGTTGTAGGTGGCCAGCGCCACGAGCGTGTCACGCTCGGCGATGGCGTCGAAGTCACGGGCGATGGGCGGCGGCGGGGGGGCCGTCTCCTCGGCGTCGCAGGCGGCGGTGCCGAGGAGCAGGGCCAGGAGCAGCGGCACGAAGCAGGCGCGGAGCAGGGCGGTTCGCATCGTCGGAGCGGAGGGTCGGGTTGAGAGGGTGCTCTGGTTTCTAATGGCTGCCCCCCCGGGCGAGTGTCGCCGGAAATGTGAGAAGCCGGACACAATCCCGCGCCGCCGCCCCCCGAACGATTCGCGGCGCGGCGCGTCGGATCGTTCGTTCCGACCCCTGCCCCGGCCAGACCGGCATCCCCCATGCTTCAGCGTGAGATCACGCTCGCCCCCCGCCCGCGCGGCTTTCACCTCGTCACGGACGAGGTCGCCCGGGCGCTGCCCGAGCTGCGGCAGTGCGCGGCGGGGCTGCTGCACGTCTTCATCTGCCACACCTCGGCCTCGCTCACGCTCAACGAGAACGCCAGCCCCGACGTCCGCGGCGACTTCGAGCGGCACTTCGGCCGGATGGTGCCGGAGAACCAGCCCTACTACCGGCACACGCTCGAAGGCCCGGACGACCTTCCGGCGCACATCAAGGCGTCGTTGCTCGGCAGCGGCGTGCTGATCCCCGTCCGCGCGGGCCGGCTCGCGCTGGGCACGTGGCAGGGGCTCTACCTGGGCGAGCACCGGGATCGCGGCGGCCCGCGCCGCCTCGTCGCCACGCTCCTCGGGGCCGGGGCGCCAGGCCGGTAGGGGCGTGCAGGGCGTAGCGAAGTGCTGTTGCAGAATGCGACACGGCCCCGCCGGACGTCGCTAAACCGACCGAAAAGCCGGCCCGGAGCCCCCCCCTCGGCCGGATGGCACGCGCTTTGGTGAAGGGGGGGCAGACCGTACCTTCCCGTTCTCCCTCTCATCCGTTCACCCACCCGGAGGCACCTTCATGCTGAGCGAGTTCAAAGAGTTCGCCGTCAAAGGCAACATGATCGACATGGCCGTCGGCATCATCATCGGGGCGGCCTTCGGGACCGTCGTCAAGTCGATGGTGGACGACATCCTGATGCCCGTCGTCTCGGCGGTCTTCGGGACGCCGGACTTCTCCAACCTGTTCGTCGTGCTGCGCAACCCGACGGGCGAGGTCTTCACGTCCATCGAGGCCGCGCGCGAGGCGGGCGCCGTCGCGCTCGGCTACGGGCTGTTCATCAACGCGCTCATCGCGTTTCTGATCGTGGCCGCCGTGCTCTTCGCCGTCGTCAAGGCCATGAACCGGATCAAGCGCGAGCAGGCCGAGGCGGTGGTCGAGGAGGCGCCGCCGGCCGAGCCGGCGCCGTCGAAGGAGGAGATGCTGCTGGCCGAGATCCGGGATCTGCTCAAGCAGCAGTCTCCGGCGGCCTGACGCGGCGCCTCCACGCACCGACTTCTCCGCCATCCGGCGCCGTTGGGATGTGCCTGTAGCGGATCGCGGAGAACAGGGCGCGCGGTCCCCTCTCACTCGGGGTAGACGGAAGCCACTTCCTGGGCCGGCCGTGGGGGGCTGCCCGGGGAGCCGGTTCCCGGCGCTGCGAGGAGGGGGGCCGCGCTGCCGTTGGTACGGGCTGCCGGTCAGGCCTTGCGGTACAGGAAGTGCCCGTTGCCGACGATGCCGCCGTCGCCCGGCGCGAACATCACTTTGGAGATGCTGAAATACTCGTTCCAGTGGCGGAAGGCGCCGAGGTCGAAGACGGCGGGGTAGAGGGCGTCGGCGTGGTCCCAGTACCGACGGTGCCAGTCTTGCAGGGTGCGCCAGTAGTTGAGGCCGTTGAGGTACCAGCTCGCTTCGAGGGCGAGGTGCTCGGTGTGGCGTTCCAGCTCGGCGAAGGGCCAGAGGCGCCCGCCGGGGAAGTACGCCCGCAGGCGGGTGTCGCGCTGGTCGGCGAAGCCGGGGATGGGATAGCGGGAGACGATCAGGTGGTGGAAGGCCCGCCCGCCCGGCCGCAGCATCGCCGCCTGCCGCGCGAAGGCGGCCTCCAGGTTCGTGAAGTGCTCCAACACGCCGACGGAGAAGAGGACGTCGTAGCCCGTACCCAGCTGCTCGGCCGGGAGCGCGTTGAAGCCGCCTTCGAGGAGGTGGAAGCGGCCCTGCCCGAGCACGTCGGCCGGGTTCTGCATGCGCCGTCGCAGGTAGGCGAGCTGCACCCGGCTGGGGGTGATGCCGGTGACGGTGATGCCCGGGAAGGTCTCGAGCAGGTAGGTCTCCAGCGAGCCGAAGCCGCAGCCGATGTTGAAGACCCGCTCGCCGCCCTGGAGGCCGGCCCGCTCGACGAAGAGGTCGAACTTGGCGCGCTGGGCTTCTTCGAGCGAGGCCCCGGAGGCGCGGGCCTCGTCGGCCGTGGCGCCGTAGTAGGCCATCGAGTAGGCCCGGTAGTGCGTATCGAGGATGGCGTCGAAGAACGCGGCGCGCTCGTCGTAGTGGGTGCTCATCAGGGCGTCGGTGCGCTCGACCATCGGGCCGCTGCGGCTGCTGACGCCGAGGGCGGCGAGCGTCGCCGGCGGGTGGAGCGCCTGCCGGTAGGAGCGTTCGAAGATGCGCTCCAGGCGGGCTTCGTAGCGGGCCAGTTCCTCGGTGCCGAACGGGCGCACACCGGCCTCGATCAGCTCATCGAAGTGATTGGCTGCAGAAATCATAGGATGGCGTCGAGAGGAATCGTCAACTATCGACGGGGCGAATATACGGTGTTCCCGGCTGGATTTCCGCAGGAGATCGGCGGGATGCCGGGCGGGCTCATTCCAGCCCCGAGGGCAGGCGGGGCGAGGCGAGCAGGTCGGCGAAGACCGCCCAGCGGCGGGCGGGGTCGTCGGCACCGCCACGGGCTTCCACGTAGCCCCGCACGAGGTCCTGGCCCCAGTTGTAGTTGATGACGTAGCTCCGGTAGGCGTCGATGAAGCGGACGCGCTGCGCGGCGCGGGCGGGCGGCATCAGGGCGTAGGCGGTCAGGAAGGCCGCGGCCGAGTCGGCGTCGAGGGTGCCGTCGAGGTAGCGGCGGGCGGCCTCGTTGCCGGCGTAGCTCAGCTCCGAGGCGAGGGCCTCGACGGCGTAGTAGTCTTCGGCGCGCGCGGGGTCGAGGCCGGCCAGCGGGAAGAGCACGTCGCGCTCGAAGGCCAGCCGCTCCGCCTGGGGGAAGGCGACCTCGATGCCGTAGTTGGCGCTGCCCTCGGCGATGAGGGACTGGGGGCTGAAGAGAGGATAGACGGAGAACTCGACCCACCCCCGGTCTCGGACGAGGTGCTGCTCCAGCAGGGCGTTGTAGACGTGGTGGCCGGGATAGCCCTCGTGCGCGGCCAAGTCCACGGCGCGGTCGATGTAGATGGGCAGGTCGGTGTTGACCTGGATGAGGCTCTCGCCCCCGCCCTGGTACCAGTTGTATCCGCTCCACGGCTTGTCCGTCACGTACTCGACGGTGAAGCGCTCGTCCTCGGGCTGCGTCATGTGGGCGCGTGTGCGGCGGCGGGCCTCCTCGATGGCGGCGGTGAAGACGGCGTCGAGGCGGTCCGGCGGGATGACGAAGTCGGCCTTGAAGCGTTCGTAGCGCGCGGGCACCGGCCCGTCGCCGGGGAGGGCGTCGTCGAGGCGGCCGAGGAGGCGCTGGAAGTGGGCCTCGTCGTAGTGGGGCGGGTCGGTGTCGTAGAGGGCGCGCGCCTCTTCGTCGAACGTCATCGTCTGGCCCTGCAGCATGGCCACGCGCGCGGCGACGGCGCCGAGCTGCGTCTGAAGGTACTGGTGGCGGAGGCGCGTCATCTCGTCGCCTTCGGCCGGTGCGAGGGCGCCGAGCGCGTCGCGGAGCGAATCGGCTTCGGCGGCGAGGGCGGCCAGCGGGCGCGTCTGGGCCTCGGCTTCCTCGCGCCACGCGCCGGGGCCGTAGTAGGCGTCCACGTAGGCGTCGTCGTGCTGCCCCACGGCCAGCACCAGCTTCACGTAGCGCTCGGCGATGGCATCGAGGCCGCCGGCGGGGGCGGCCGGTTCGGAGTCGCGGGCACAGGCCGCCAGCCCGACGACGAGGGCGGCCAGCACGGCGGCTTCGGCAAGAGACATGGCAGGGATGGGGCAGGTGCGGAAGGGCCGGGAGCCGCAAGGTACGATCTTTTTCCGTCCCGCTCGTCCACTTCTTAACCGAGTTTTACCGAACGCGGACGTGCCCGGGGTGCACCTTGTCTCGTACGCCCGAGGTGCCCGCTCCCGCTCACCCATCGCGAGGACCCCCATGCCGCACGCCTGGCACGACGTCCCCATCGGCGACGACGCCCCCGAGACCATCAACGCCGTCATCGAGATCCCGCAGGGCGGCAAGGTCAAGTACGAGCTGGACAAGCCCACGGGCCTGCTCCGCGTAGACCGCGTCCTCTATTCGTCGGTCATCTATCCGGCCAACTACGGCTTCATCCCCCAGACCTACGGCGACGATCTCGACCCGCTCGACGTGCTCGTGTTGATGCAGGAGCCCGTCTTGCCGCTGAG
>JAWWAN010000063.1:0-11632 GCA_033721675.1 Rhodothermales bacterium
CCTACGGCAACTCGCCCGCCGTCGCCCCGAAGATCGCCCGGCTCGTTCCCGGCGCGGCCGAGTAGCCCGGTCAGGCATCTCCCAGCGCGTCGCGCAGGATCTCTGCCGGGTGGCGAGCCTGCCGGCCCGTCGTGTCAGCGATCTGGGCGCGGCACGAGGTGCCGGCGGCGGCGATGATCGTGTCCTCCTCCGCGGCGCGCACGGCCGGGGCGAGGCGGCGCTCGGCCATCGCGAGGGAGAGCGCGACGTGCTCGGCCTCGTAGCCGAAGGCGCCGGCCATCCCGCAGCAGCCGGAATCGACCGTCTCCACCGCGTGGCCGGGGAGGGCCAGGCAGCGCTCGGCGGCGGCGGTGCCCACGAGCGCCTTCTGGTGGCAATGCCCGTGGAGCAATACGTGGCCGGGCTCCACGCGCCATGCCGTGCCGTCGAGCGCGCCGTCGTCGGCGAGGGCGGCCACGTATTCCTCGAACGTCGTCACGGCGCCGGCCAGGCGGAGGGCATGGGGGTCGCCGGGCAGCAGGTCCAGCAGCTCGTCGGCGAAGGTGAGGATGCATGAGGGTTCGAGGCCGACGATGGGCCAGCCGCGCTCGGCATACGGATAGAGCTGCTCCAGTGTGCGGAGGGCGAGGGCCTGGGCCTCGGGGATGAACCCTTTCGAGATCAGCGGCCGCCCGCAGCATGCATCGGCCGGGGGCACTACCACGTGGTGGCCGGTGCGATGCAGGAACTCGGCGGCGGCGCAGGCCACCTCGGGGTGGTGGTAGTTGTTGAACGTGTCGGCAAAGAGCACGACCGGGCGGCCGTCCTCCTGCGCCCATGCCTGGCGCGCGAACCACGTGGTGAACGGGACGGCCGCGAAGGGGGGCAGGGGGCGCTGCGCGGCGATGCCCAGCGTGCGCTCCAGGCCCCGCCGCACGAGCCCCGAGCGGTTGACGGCATTCGCCAGGCGGGCCTTGAGCCCCCCGTTGAGACGCCGCGCCAGAGACGGCTGGCGGGCGAAGAGGCGCGTGCGGCGCGGCACCTCGTGCTCCTGCCAGTACCGATGCAGCCACTCCGTCTTGATCTTCGCCAGGTCTACGTTGGACGGGCACTCGGTCTTGCACGCCTTGCACTGGATGCACAGGTCCATCACCTCGTACATCCGGGCGCCGGTCAGCTCCTCGGGCGGCAGCGTGCCGGAGAGCGCCGCGCGCAGGGCGTTGGCGCGGCCCCGCGTGGAATGCTCCTCTTCGCGGGTGACCATGAAGCTCGGGCACATCGTCCCGCTCTGCAGCTTGCGGCAGGCCCCGTTGCCGTTGCACATCTCCACCGCCCGCGCGAAGCCCCCGTCGGCGCTCCAGTCCAGCTCGGTCAGCACCGGGATCGTCGCGTAGCCCGGCCCCAGCCGCAGGGTGGACTCAACGGGCGGCACGCCGAGGATCTTGCCGGGGTTGAGCAGGCCGCCGGGGTCGAAGGCGGCCTTCAGCTGCCGATAGACGCCGTAGAGGTCGGGGCCGAGGAAGGATTCGTTGAGCCAGCCCCGCACGATGCCGTCGCCGTGCTCGGAGGCGAGCGCCCCGCCGTACTTCTTGACGAGCGCCATTGCGCCGGCGCTGATCTCGCGCAGCTTGCGCACCTCGGCGGCGTCTTTCGTGTTGAGGAAGGGGCGCACGTGCAGGCAGCCGGCCGAGGCGTGCGCGTAGTAGACGGCGCGCGTGTCGGTCTCCTTGAAGAGCCGGTCCAGGTCGTCGATGTAGTCGGCGAGACGAGCCACGGGCACCGAGGCGTCCTCGACGAGCGCGACGGGCTTATGGTCCCCCTTGACGCCCATGATCAGCCCGAGGCTCTCCTTGCGGACGGTCCACACGTCGCGGATCTCGGCGTCGGTGACGGCCCGGACGACGGCGTAGCCCTGCCCGCTGCGTTCCAGGGCGCGGTCGAGGTCGTCCAGGCGACCCTTCAGCGCGCGCTCGTCGTCCCCGTAATATTCGGTGATGAGCACGCCGCCGGGGTCGCCGTCGATGAAGCCGAGGCGGTGGGCATAACCGGGCGCGCGGCGGGCCTGCTCGATGGCCGTCCCGTCCAGCAGCTCGACGGCGGCGGGGCCGGTGTCGAGGATGGTGGTGACGGCATGGAGCGCCTCGCGCCGCGTGCGGAAGTGGGCCAGCCCGAGGGCCGTCCGCCGGGGCCGCTCGACGAGGCCGAGGGTGATCTCGGTGGTGACGGCCAGCGTGCCCTCGCTCCCGCACAGCAGCTGCGCCAGGTTTCGCCGGTCCTGCTCGACCTCGCCGTGCACCGTGTGCACGCGGTCCAGCAGGTATTCCAGGCGGTAGCCGCTGTTGCGGCGCCAGTGGGTCGTGGTCTCGCGCGCGATGACCTCGGCGTGCTCCTCCAGCACCGCGTCGATGCTTCGGTAGAGGCGGGCTTCCGGGCCGGTGCCGCGCAGCTTCGCGGCCCAGCCGTCGGCGTCGAGCGCCTCGCACGTGATCGGCGTGCCGCCCGCCAGCAGTGCCTGGAGGGAGCGGACGTGGTTGATGACGTTGCCGTAGAGGATCGAGTGGGTGCCGGTGGCGTTGTTACCCACCATGCCGCCGAGCGTGGCGCGGTTGCTCGGGGCGGGGTCCGGCCCCACCATCAGCCCGTGCGCCGCCGCCGCCGCGTTCAGGTCGTCCAGCACCACGCCCGGCGCCACCCGCGCGGTCCGAGCCTCGGGGTCGATGGCGTGGATGGCGTCGAGGTGGCGCGTGCAGTCGATGACGAGGGCCGCCCCGACGGCCTGCCCGGCCAGCGACGAGCCGCCGCCGCGCGCGAGGACGGGCACCCGGTGGCGCGCCGCCTCTTCGAGCGCGGCCTGCACGTCGTCCGGGTGGCGCGGGAACAGCACGCCGATCGGGACGATCTGGCACAGGCTGGCGTCCGTCGCATAGAGCGCTCGCGTCATCGCGTCCCGGCGCAGCTCCCCGGCCAGCCGAGGCGTGAGCGCCGCCGCGAAGTCATCCAGCAGTTCGGGCGAGGGCGTCGGTACGTGCACGGGGGGTATTGGTCAGAAGGTCGAAAGTCGGAAGGTCGAAAGTCGGAAGGTCTGGCGTGCCGGTCGCTCAGGGTGGACCTGCGACGTGCAGACCGGGGACCCGCTTGACCGTCCTTCTGGCCGGCTCAAGCTACGAAAACGTGGACGGCGCCGGCGTCCGGAAAGTACAAAGAACTGGAAACCTTCGGCGCCCTCATACCTCCATCACCTCGCCCCTCTCCGGCAGGCGCACCTCCACCTCCGGATAAAAGAACCGGATGTTGTCGGCCATCCAGCGGCGAGCGGCGTCTTCACCATGGACGAGCAGGACGGTCTGCGGCTGGAGGCGCTCGACGAGCTGGAGCAGGTCGCGGCGGTGGCTGTGGCCGCTGAAGCGGAAGCGCTCGACCTCGGCGCGCAGGGGCTGCGGCCCCACGGTGGCGTCCAGCACGACCTCGTCGGTGCCGTTCCGTGAGGCGCGCAGCAGCCGGTCTGCGGGCGAGTCCTCCTTGGCGAAGCCGACGAGCAGCACGGCGTTCTTCTCGTCTTCGACGAGGTGCTGCGCGGCCCAGTTCGAGAGCGACCCCTCGAACATCATCCCGCTGGAGACGATGTGGATGCTGGGACCGGCGAGGGCGTCACGCTTGGCGTTGTAGCTGCGCGGCAGCCGAAGCTGCTCGACGCCGAAGACCTCGAAGTCGGGGTTGAGGCGCGGGGTGTGGTAGCGCGTCTTGTCGTAGATGTCGGCGATGGCGCGGAGGCCGCCGGCGGTATAGACCGGCACGTCGTCCGGAAGCACCCCCCGGCTCTTGAAGCGGTCCACGAGCGCGAGCATCTCCTGGGCTCGGCCGAGGGCGAAGACGGGCACGAGGGCCGTCCCGCCCCGCTCGACGACGCGGCGCAGCGCCTCGCCGAAGCGCTGCTCCTCGGTCCGGCGCGTGGTCTGCTCGGCGTCCGGGTCGGCGCCGAGGGTCGCTTCGAGAATCAGCACCTCGACGGGCGCCTCGGGGTACTCGCCGCCGGGCAGGATGGCCTGCGGGCGGAGGTTGGTGTCGCTCGTGTAGAAGACGCGCCGCTCGGTGCCGTCCTCCTCGAAGGTGAGCAGTACACCCGCCGCGCCGAGGATGTGGCCGGAGGGATAGAAGCACGCCTTCACCGGCGTGCCCGCCTTGAGCCCGGTCACGTCGAAGGGCGTGCCCTCGTTGTGGGTCAGGTAGAACCAGCTCTGCACCTCCACGAGCTTCTCGTCGAAGAGGGGCTCGGCGGTGCTGCTGCCCTCGCGCTGGCGGCGGGCCTGGAGGCGCGCCGAGGCCGGCAACACGAACTCGGCCAGGTCGCGCGTGGCGCGCGTCATGTGGACGAGCACGTGCGGAAACTGCTCGACCAGCACGGGCAGCGCGCCGATGTGATCGTGGTGGGCGTGCGTGACGATCGCGTGGTCGACGTACCAGGACGGATCGCGGCGCAGCAGCCCGAAGCGCGGGAGGCTGTCCTCGCCCTCGGCTTCGGGGTCCGCGCCGGCGTCGAGCATGAGCCCGGTCCCGTCGATGCGCAGGTAGAAACAACTGGCGCCGATGGCCTCGGTGTCGCCGAGTGGAAGGAAGAGCATGGTGGAAGACAGCAGCCGAGGATGGAGCGCAGAGGAATCGGGCGAGAGGGGCTGTGCGGCGGGGGGAAAACCTATCGCTCGAAATGTTTGTTTCAACGAAAATCGTCGCTGCGCCGCCCCCCTAGGAACCCGGCGGCGGCGCGATCCATCCCACGATGCCATGACCCGCTTCCGAAGACCGCCGCGCATCCTGCTCGTGGCCGCCAGCCTCGCCGGCCTCGGCCTGCTCGCGCTCACCTGTGCCACGCCCCGCGCCGTGCCCCGCTCCGCTGCCGACATGCAGATCCAGTCGCACCCCTGGTTTCATGAGCGCCACCACGCCGACGGGGGCGGCTTCGAAAACGTCTACGGTGCCCCCCGCGCGGACTTCGACCTGAAGGCCCTGGGCTGGGTGCTCGGGCATGCCTTTCAGCAGAAAACGAACGTCCCGCCGGCCGTCCGCCCGCTCGACGCCGCCGCGCTCGCCGTGCCGCCGGCGGGCGTCCGCATCACCTGGATCGGGCATGCGACGATGCTGCTCCAGCTGCCGGGCCTGACCGTGCTGACGGACCCGATGTTCAGCGAACGCGCCAGCCCCGTCGGCTTCGCCGGCCCCGAGCGCGAGGTCGCGCTCCCGCTCCCCGTCGAGGCCCTCCCGCCCGTCGACGTGGTCATCCTCTCGCACGATCACTACGACCACCTCGACGAGGCGAGCATCCAGGCGCTCGAAGCCCACCACCAGCCGCTCTTCCTGGCGCCCCTCGGGGTCGATGAAATCGTCCTCGGATGGGGGGGTCGGCGCGTCGTGGCGCTGGACTGGTGGCAGTACGTGGACGTCGGCCCCTGGCGGATCCACGGCACGCCCGCCCGCCACTTCTCCGGGCGCGGCCTCACCAACCGCGACGGCACGCTCTGGGCCAGCTATTTCCTCGAAAGCACCGACGGCGCCGCCGACGTGTACTTCGCGGGCGATACGGGCTACTCGGAACACTTCGCCGAGATCCGCGAGCGGCTCGGGCTGCCGGAGGTCGTGCTGATGCCCATCGGCGCCTACCGGCCGCGCTGGTTCATGGAGGCCGTCCACGTCGATCCCGCCGAGGCCGTGCAGGCGTTCCTCGACCTCGGCGGCACCCACCTCGTCCCGATTCACTGGGGCACGTTCGACCTGGCCGACGAGCCGCTCCAGGAGCCGCCCGCGCTGGCGCGCGAGGCGGCCCGCGCACACGGCCTCGAAGATCGGCTGCACCTGATGGAGATCGGCGAGGTGCTGGAGCTGCACGCCGCGGCCGTCCCCGGGGCTGCTACAGCCGAGCCGCCCGGCCCATGATGCTGCCCACCTATACGGCCACGCGCTACGTGGTGCCGCTGCGCGAGGGCGGCTCCCTCCCCGCCGTGCTCGAAGCCGAGAACGGCGACCTCTTCGTCGCCAAGTTTCGAGGGGCCGGGCAGGGTGCGAAGGCGCTGCTGGCCGAGCTCATCGTGGGGCTGCTGGCGCGGCGGCTCGGGCTGCCCGTCCCCGAGGTCGCGCTGCTCTACCTCGACGCCGCCTTCGGCCGCACCGAGCGCGACCCCGAGATCCAGGATATCCTGCGCGGCAGCCGCGGCCTCAACGTCGGCCTCCGCTACCTCGAGAGCGCCTTCCCCTACGACCCCGTCGCCGTGCCGGACCTCGTCTCGCCCGACCTGGCCGCGGACGTCGTCTGGCTCGACGCCTTCACGACCAACATCGACCGGACGCCGCGCAACCCGAACCTGCTCGTCTGGAACCGCCGCCTCTGGTTGATCGACCACGGCGCCGCGCTCTACTTCCACCACAACTGGGACGGGATGGACGCGACGCGCATCCAGAACCCGTTTGCCCCGATCGCGGACCACGTGCTGCTGCCGGCCGCCGGCGACCTCCGCGCCGCCGACGGCCGCCTCACCGGCGCGCTCGACGCCGGCGTGCTCCGCGAGATCCTGGCGCTGCTGCCCGAGGAGCTGTTGATGGACGCCCCCGAGGGCACCGCCCCGCCGTTCCCGACGGCCGAGGCCAACCGCGCGGCCTACCTGGAGGTGCTCACGGGCCGCCTCACCGGCCCCCGCGCTTTCCTCGATACGGCCCTCGCCGCCCAGCAGCGCCTCCGCGACCGGCCCGGCGAACCGCTCTCCTACCGCCGATGACCGCGCCTGCCGACTGGATCGACTACGACTACGCCGTGGTGCGCGTGGTGCCGCGCGTGCATCTGTGCACGTTCCAGAACGTGGGCGTGGTGCTGCATGCCCGCACCGCCCGCTTCCTCGACGTACGCCTCTTCCTGCAACGGAGCCGCCTCGCCTCGCTCTGCGCCTCGCTCGACGTCGAGCTGCTCGAACGCTACCTCGACGCCTACCGCCGCGTCAGCGACGGCGGGGCCGAGGCCGCGCCCATCGGCCTGCTCACGCCGTCCGAGCGCTTCCACTGGCTGACGGCGCCGCGCTCCACCGTCGTGCAGACCTCCGACGTACACGCCGGCCGCACCCGCGACCCCGAAGTCACGCTGGAACAGTTGTTTAAGGCTCATGTTCAGGGAGCCTGACGGCAGGGAACGGGGAAGCGGGAAGGGCCAGAAGGGCCTGTTCCTCACGCCCCCGCCTCCCCACAGCCGTCCCCGCCTCCCACTTCTCCCCTCCCTCTCCCCCGCAGTTCGGATGGCGTTCGTGCGAATCATCGGGTGCGTGGCCTGCCTGGTGGCCCTCTGTACCCCCGGCGCGCGAGCGCAGGACGGCGGCCCCCGCCCCGGCGCCCGGATGGCCTTCCCGAGCACGGGCGAGGTGAGCGCGCTCGTCGTCTTCATCCAGTTCGAGGACGAGCCCGACGGCGCAGGCGCCTTCGGCGACGACCCGGCGACGGAGTGGCCGCACGGCCGCAGCCTCGGGCCGGAGCGCCGCCTGCCGGCCTGGGCCGAAGGGAACCGGCTGCTCGCCCCGCCCGGCACGGCACCCGAGGCCTTCGACCCCGGCTCGCTGAGCGCCTTCTACCACCTGATGTCCCACGGCCGCTTCACCGTCACGGGCCGCGTGGCGCCGCGCGTCTACGTGCCCGAACATCCGGTGGACTGGTACCACGCGCACCGCGGCGGCCTGCCCAACGGCGCCGTCCGCCTCGCCCGCGACGTGCTGACCGCGCCCGAGATCCGTTCTTTCGTGGACGGCCTGCCGGACCGCCGCGCCTTCGACCGCATCACGAACGGCACCGACGCCTACGCCCCGGACGGCCGCTTCGACCTCGTCGTGCTCGTCCACCGCGACCTCGTGCTGCCGCGCCTGCGGCGTGACGACGCGGGCCGCCCGCAGCCCGGCTCGTCCGTCACCTCGCTCGGTGCCGACCCCGCCATTCGCCTGGACGACCCGGCCGACTACCGCGACCCCGCTACGGACGCCCTCGCTGCCGCCCCGGTGGTGCTCGGCGGCCTCCGCGTGACGGACAACCTGACGAGCGGCTCCGGCGTGACGGTCTACGCGCTGACGCGCAAACAGGCCGTCCGCGCCATCGCCCACGAGATCGGCCACCGCCACTTCGGCTTCTACCATACCTGCGACAGCCCCCTCGCGCCCGTGGCGGACTGCCTCGGGCTGATGACCGGCGCGAGCCTGACGATGAGCGCCGGCGACCGCATCAAGCTCGGCTGGGCCGAGGTCGTCGACGTCGCGCTCCCGCCGACGGGCCGCGTCGAGGCCGTCTTCCCGGACGCCCTCGCCTCCGGCCAAGTCTTTCGCCTCCGCCTCGGCCCCGCCCGCTGCGGCGACGTGATCGTGGAGGCCCGCTTCTGGACCAACTTCTTCGACGCCCCGCCCAACCCCGGCGACCCCACCGCCCCGTTCCCCGGAAACGACGACGCCGACGACGCCGACCTCTTCCTTCCCGAAGAAGGGCTCTACCTCTACAAGGCTCCGGAGGCCGGCAACTCGCTCTGCGGCGGGCGGCGGGATGCGGCGTATGACGAGCAGCTCTACTCCAGTATGGAGAACAACCGCCTCGGCCGCCGCCTCCAACCCTTCCAGGAAGGACCGGCCCGCGACCTGCGCGCCTTCATTACGGGCGGCACCTACCGCACCGCCTACGGCCCCGGCGACGTCTACGCGCCCTTTACCCAGCCCCTGTATTTCTTCCACCCCCATCCCGCCCTCGACGAGCGCCTCGCCCTCACCGCCATCGAACGGCGCGACGGCGCCTTCGCCGCCGAGATCTGGACCGACTACCTCGCCGGGCCGCCGGAAGAGAACCGCCTGACGGTCTCGGCCTATCCGAACCCGTTCACGTCCGGTACAACGCTCCGCTACGAGACGGCGACGACCGAAGAGGCGACCGTCGAAATCTTCGATGGGCTGGGCCGCCGCGTAGCGACGCTGGCCGAAGGGCTGCACCAGCCGGGCCTCCACGAGGTCCGCTTCTACGCACCGGACACACTCGCCGCGGGCCGGTACTGGGCGCGCATCCGCGCCGGCCGCCGCACCACGACGGTGCCGCTGACCTACGTGCGCTGAGAGCCGGCGCCGCGCTCAGGCGTCCTCGAACCCGGTGCGCGCATGGCTGCCGTCGCAGAACGGCTTATTGGCAGACTGGCCGCAGCGGCAGAGCGCCGTGCGTCCGCCCTCGGCCGTCTCCCCCCCGGCGGCGCGCAGCGTCAGGGGGCCTTCGAGCAGGAGCGGTCCGTTCGCGGAGAGCGTCACGCGGAGCGCGCCCCCGGCGCCGTCCGCCGCCGGCTTCACCTTCACGTCGCGCAGGCGTCCGGCGTCCTCGAAGGCGGCGGCGCGATGGCTGTTGTCGCAGAACGGCTTGTTCTTCGAGGCACCGCACCGGCAGAGGGCCACCCGCGTGTCGCGCAGCAGCACGGTGCCGTCGCCCGCCGCGATCTCGACGTCCCCGTGCACGTAGAGTGGCCCGTCCGGCGCGACGCGGATGGTGTTGACGGGCGGGATCGGCTCTCCGGCGCCGCCGTCTTTGCGGACGGCATGGAGCGCGCCGGTGGGGCACCGCCAGACGACCTCCGCGACGGCGTCGGGCGCCGCCTGCGCGGGGTCGATCCACGGGCGGCGGCTGGCGTCGAAGACCTCCGGGAGGCCGTGCACGCATTCTTCGGCGTGGATGCAGCGCCGCACGCTGTAGTGCACCGTCACGCCGTCAGCTTCGTACTCGCGGATCTTCTCGTTCATGGGCTCCCTCCCTGGTCGGTCGATGCGGGTACAAGATAGCTGCGGAGCCGAGAAAAACGAGGGGTGCCCCGGCGGATCGCCCCTGCGGGCCGCATCGCGTAGCGGCAGCCTCTCCAGGATGGCCCGGGTGGATTATCACCAGGGAAGAATCTTCTCCCTCCACCTCTCCGAACCCCCTTTGTCATCCCGAGACCCCCTTTGTCATCCCGAGACCCCCTTTGTCATCCCGAGCGCAGTCGAGGGATCTCGCCGGATCGGCCTTGCGGATCCGTCCGGGGAAGGACTCTTCGACGTCGCGGCGTTCCCCTCAGAATGACGTCGCGGGGGCCTGGGCGCTTCGTTCGAAGCGCGAATGGGTCAGGCCGGCTCGGCGGCGGCGGCCTGCTCCTGGTAGGCCTTCCAGTCGGCGAGGAATTTCTCCAGGCCGTTGTCCGTCAGCGGATGGTTCAGGAGCTGCTTGATCACCGAGAAGGGCATCGTCGCGACGTCCGCCCCCAGCATGGCGCACTCGACGACGTGCATCGGGTGGCGGATCGAGGCGGCCAGCACCTCGGTCTCGTAGCCGTAGTTCGCGTAGATCGTCACGATCTGCTCCACGAGCCGGAGCCCGTCGGACGAGATGTCGTCGACCCGCCCCATGAACGGGCTGATGTAGGCCGCCCCCGCCTTGGCCGCGATGAGCGCCTGCGTGGGCGAGAAGCAGAGCGTGCAGTTCGTCCGGATGCCCTCCTCGCGCAGGGCCCGGATGGCCTTGATGCCGTCGAGGATCAGCGGCACCTTGACCACCACGTTGTCGTGGATGCGGGCCAGGGTCCGGCCCTCGTCCATGATGCCGTCGAAGTCGGTGGCGGTGACCTCGGCCGAGACGTCGCCGTCCACCATCTCGCAGATCGTGTAGATGTGCTCGTGGAAGTCCGAGCCCCCGGCCTTTTTCATCAGCGAGGGGTTCGTCGTGACGCCGTCGAGGACGCCCATCGCATTGGCCTCGCGGATCTCGTCGAGGTCGGCGGTGTCGATGAAGAATTTCATGGGATCGGCGGAGAGACTGAGTTCGAGGCGTGGCGGCTGCCGGAAGTTACAGCATCCCCATACCAACGCCCACCCCGCCCCTTCAGGTTGCGCCGGGATTTGGTAAATTTGGGTGATAGCCGCTGGGGGCAGGCCACTGGCCACTCGGGGGCGGCAGCCTTTCCCACCCCCAGTCCCTGTTCGCCAGTCGCCAGTCCCCACCCATGTATTTGTGTCTCTTCGAAGACGACGGCGCCGAGCACCTGTGGCCCCTGGCGGCCACGCGGGGCGTCTACGACCTGCGCCTCGGGCTGCGGACGCTGCTGGAGACGACGCGCGAGGCGTTCGGCGCGCCGTCCACGCTCCTCCATGCCCGCCGCCGGGTGGCTCGGGTGACGGCCGAGGAGAACGACCTGCTGGTGAACCGCATCCCGGACGGCCTCGACGTGCTGTTCGTCAACGGCCGCTACGTGGCGGAGGAGGGCGACGTGCTGGACCGGCTCCGCGCCGCCGCCCGGGCGGGTGAGCCGGCCCGCGCCTTCGTGCAGGGCGGCGACCTCGTGGCCGCCTGGGTGCCGTCGGCCGCGCTCAGCTACGTCGAGCACGACGCCGTGACGCGGGCCACGTTCGAGGCGCTACCGGAAGAACGCGTCGAGGGCGCGAGGCTCATCGGGCGGCTGTGGCACCTGCTCGACGCGCTCGTACCCGCGCTCCACCGCGACTTCGCCGCGCGCACCGCCGGGTTCAACATCTACGAGCGGCCGGGCGCGCGCATCCACGAGAGCGCCGTGCTCGTCGAGGCCGAGCGCATCTACGTGGGCGAGGGCGCCACCGTCCGCCCCGGCGCCGTCCTCAACGCCGAGGACGGCCCC
>JAWWAN010000064.1:0-11621 GCA_033721675.1 Rhodothermales bacterium
CGACGGCCTCGGTAGCCCCGGCCGCGTCGCCGACGTAGGGATCCTCGGCGACCGCGTGGCGGCCATCGGCGACCTCTCAGGCGCGCGGGCCGGGCTGCGGCGCGACGTGACGGGCCTGGCCGTCGTGCCCGGCTTCATCGACGTCCACAGCCATGCCGCCGCCGCCACGCCCGAAGCCAGCGGCATCTTCCGGCATCCGCTCGCGGAGAACTACCTGCGGCAGGGCGTCACCACCGTCATCGGCGGGCCGGACGGCAGCTCGGCGCTTCCGGTGGGCGAGTTCCTGGCGCGGTTCGAGGCCACGCCCGCCGCCATCAACTTCGGCACGATGGTGGGCCACAATACGGTCCGCCGCGCCGTGATGGGCAACGCGGACCGCGCCCCGACGCCCGCCGAGCTGGACTCGATGCGTGCGCTCGTGGACCGGGCGATGCGGGACGGCGCCTTCGGCCTCTCGACCGGCCTCAAGTACGTGCCCGGCGCGTATGCCGCGACGGACGAAGTGGTGGACCTGGCGCGCGTGGCGGCCCGCTACGGCGGCCTGCACAAGAGCCACATGCGCGACGAAGGGCTGGAGATCCTCGCCAGCGTCGACGAGACGATCCGCATCGGCGAGGACGGCGGCCTGCCCACCCAGCTCACCCACCACAAGGTCATCGGCAAGTATATGTGGGGGCAGAGCGCGGAGACGCTGCGCCGCGTCGATGCCGCCCGCGCGCGCGGCGTCGACGTGAGCATCGACCAGTATCCCTACACGGCCTCCAGCACGAGCCTGACGATCCTCTTCCCCGCCTGGAGCCTCGAAGGCACCCAGGACGACCTCGTGGCCCGCCTCCGCGACCCCGCGACGCGCGCCCGCATCCACCGGGCCATCGTCTTCAACCTGGAGCGCGACCGGGGCGGCGGCGACCCCGCCAACGTGGCCGTCGCCTACGCCGCGTGGGACACCACGCTCAACGGGCTCAACCTCGCCCAGATCCTGGAGCGGCGCGGCCGGCCCGTGACCGTCGCCCACGCCGCCGAGCTCGCGATGGACCTGCAGGAGCAGGGCGGCTTCCAGGGCATCTTCTTCGCGATGGACGAGGGCGACGTCGAGCGCATCATGCAGCATCCGATGACGATGATCGCCTCCGACGGCGGCATCCCGACCTTCGGGCGCGGCGTGCCGCACCCGCGCAACTACGGCACCTTCGCCCGCGTGCTCGGCCGCTACGTGCGCCAGCGCCGCCTGCTCGCCTTCGAAGACGCCCTCCGCAAGATGACCAGCCTCCCGGCCCAGCGCTTCGGGCTCGCCGGGCGCGGCGTCCTCCGCCCAGGCGCCGTGGCCGACCTGGCGGTGCTGGACGCGGCGACGATCCTGGACCGGGCGACGTTCGCCGATCCGCACCAGTACGCCGAGGGCGTGGTGCACGTCTTCGTCGGGGGCCAGGCGGTGCTGCTCGACGGCCTCGTCACCGGCGCCCGGCCGGGGCGAGCGCTGCGGCGCGGCGAGTGAGGCGCCGTCACTCCCGGTAGCGCTCGGCGCCGGGCGCGGGCCGCCAGCCGGACTCCGGCTCGAAGTGCTCCCAGAGCAGCCGCGAGACGGCCCGGATGAGCGCGAAGCCCTCGTTGCCGTGCTCCCAGCTCTGGTCTTCCTGGTTCTTCGTGATGACGGCGAAGACGTAGTCGCCGTGGGGCGCGTTGACGAGGACGACCTCGGAGCGCGAGGCGTTGACGGCGCCCTGCTTGGAGGCCGCCTGCACCGTGGGCGGCAGCTGCGAGAGCGCTTCGTCGTTCCAGTAGATGCGGGTGAGCACGCGGTACATCTCTTCGCTGGCGGCCGGGCTGACGGCGCGGCCCTCGCGGATCATCACCAGCAGCTCGGCCATCTCGCGCGGCGTCGTCTGGCCCCACCCGTACCGCTGCCAGTCCGCCCGCCGCCCTGCCGTGCGGCTGTTGACGCGCGTGTGCGCGAAGCCGTGCGCGGCCAGCCACGTGTTGATGGCCGTGCCGGTGCCCACGAGGTGTTGCAGCCACAGGCTGGCCGTGTTGTCGCTCGTGGTGATCATCAGCATCACCACCTTGCTGAGCTCGACCGCCGCGCTGTCGCGGAAGCTGCCGAGGAGGTCCACGCCGGGGTACAGCAGCGAGTCCCGGTAGACGAGCGTCTGGTGGTAGTCCAGCGCGCCGCGCTCCACCGCGTCGAACGTCCCGATGAGGATGGGCACCTTGATCATGCTGGCCGTGGGGAACAGCGTATCCGGGTGGATAGCGGCGGTGCGCCCGGAGGGCAGGTGCCGCACGTAGACGCCGGCGTCTCCCCGAAATCCTTTGACGAGCGCCTCCAGCTTCGCCTGCAGCGCGGCGTCGGTAGATTCGGGCGGCGCCTGGGCACGCGCCGGGGCGATCATCAGCATCAGCAGCAGCGGCAGAAAACGCATCGGCGTGCGGAGAAGGGGCTGGGCGGATCTGCGGTATGCTACGCCGGGGATGCGGCCAGCAGCGCGTCGATGACGTCGGAGGGCTGCCGCCGCTCGGCCCGGCGGACGAGCCACAGCGCGCCGCGCAGGATCCGCCCCGGCGGTTTCAGGATGGCCTGCCCGGCGAGCGTCACCGCGCGGTCCAGATCCTCGATGGCGCGGTCGCGGGCGTGCGGGTCGGCGAGCATGGCGAGGTGGCGCGCAGCCAGCCAGGCGCCGCGCCGCGTGCCGCGCAGCCCGAGGCGGGCCAGCGCCTCGTCGCGGCTGCCGGCGAGCCGGTCCAGGACGGCCATCCAGGGCGAGACGCGGGCGATGCGGTCCTGCACGTCGTCGAGCATCTCGACGAGGATCTGGTTGATCACGTTGAAGTCGTGTTCCAGCGCCGGCAGCGCCGCGCCGGGCGCGACCTCGGCGGCGGCGATGCCGAGGTCGAGGTCGATGTGCGCATTCATGCCGGCGAGCAGGTGCTGGAGCACGATGGGGCGCTCCGTGGCGGCGGCGTCGAAGGCCACCGTCCAGCACGCGCTGCAGCGGCCGGCGCGCGCGTAGGCGTCGTAGGCGTCCAGGTAGCGGCGCGCGAAGACCACATCCAGCCGGGCCATCCGCGCCGGATCCTCGAAGCGCCCCGCCTCGATGCCGGCCTTGACGCGCGCCGTCACGCCCCGGTAGAGGGCGGCGAAGTACCCCATCCGGCTCTCGGCCCGGCGGGCGGCGCCGATGAGGGCGTCGAGGCGCGCCAGGACGGCGTCGATGGTCTGCGGAGGCGCGGTTTCCATCACCGGTACGGCGGGAGGCGAACGGACTCGCAAAGGGTACGGCACAGCGGCGAGGGCTGCAATAGCGGCTCGTTCAGGCGTCCTCCCTAGACCACGCCACGCCGTCGCTCGGGGTCCGGCAGGATGCCGGGAATGTGGAATTTTGACGAGAATCCCACTGCGCGAAACGATGGCGGCGAGGGGCGGTACGCATCTTTCCTTAGATTCGATCTAAATTAGTAGCCGCTCGCCCCGATCCTGTACCCAACCCGTTCTTTCGCCATGACCCGCTACTTCGCCGGGCTCCTCCTGCTGTTGCCTCTGCTGATGCTGTCTGCGTGCGAGACGCCGGAGCAGGAGCCCGAATCGCTGGCGCTCTACTCCGGCCGCAGCAAGGCCCTCGTCGAGCCCCTCATCGATCGCTTCGAGGCCGCCACCGGCATCTCCGTCGAAGTGCGCTACGGAGACACGGCGCAGCTGGCCGTGGCCCTCACCGAAGAAGGCGACCAGACCGGCGCGGATCTGTTCTGGGCGCAAGACGGCGGTGCGCTCGGCGCGGTGCAGGCGGCCGGCCTGCTGGCCCCCCTCCCAGACTCGCTCACCGGCCGCGTCGATGCGCGGTACCGCAACGCCGCCGGCACGTGGATCGCCACGAGCGGCCGCGCGCGCACGCTCGCCTATGCCCCGGGCCGCGTCGATACCACCGCCCTCCCGCAGAGCCTCTTCGACCTCACGGATCCGCAGTACGAGGGCCGTGTGGGCTGGGCGCCGACGAACGGCTCGTTCCAGGCCCACGTGACCGCCCTCCGGCGGCTCGTCGGCGACGACTCGACGCGCGCGTGGCTCGACGCGATGCAGGCCAATGGCGCCGTCGCCTACTCGAACAACCGCGCCATCCTGGACGGCATCGCCGCCGGCGAGGTGGACCTCGGCCTGCCCAACCACTACTACCTCTACGGCAAGAAGGCCGACGACCCGAGCTACCCCGTCGAGCAGACCTTCTTCGCCGCCGGCGACCCCGGCAACCTCGTCAACGTGGCGGGCGTGGGCGTGCTCGCCGGGAGCGCCAACCAGGACGCCGCGCTCCGCTTCGTCGCCTACCTCCTCTCCGACGACGCCCAGCGCTACTTCGCCGACGAGACGTACGAGTACCCCGTGGTGCAGGGCGTCACGCCGAACGCGCGCCTGGCCGGCCGCGAGCAGCTGACGGCGCTCCAGCCCACCGTCGACCTCGAAGAGCTGCGTGATCTGGAGGCCACGCTGAACCTGCTCCGCGAAGCAGGGCTGTTGTAGGGAGGGGATAGGGACTGGGGACCAGGGACGAGCCACCAGGAAAGATCGGCCCTCCCCAGTGGCCCGCCCCCAGTGGCCAGTCCCTAGTCGCTCGTGACCCTCCAGACCCCATACCGCCGCTGGTATTTCTGGCTGCCGGCCCTGCTGGTGGTGCTGGGCGTGACGGTGCCGCTGGGCTACCTGCTCGCGCGTGCGGCCCAGGCCGACCTCGCCCAGCTCGACGCCCTCGTGTGGCGGGCGCGGACGTGGCACCTCTTCGTCAACACTACGCTGCTGGGCATGGGCGTGCTGGCGGTGGCGACGCTCCTCGCCTTCCCGCTGGCATGGCTGACGACGCGCACCGACCTGCGCGGCCGCCGCCTGCTGACGCTCCTCGGCGTGCTGCCCCTCGCCGTGCCGGGCTACGTGATGGCCTATGTGCTGCTGGCGACGACCGGCGACTACGGGACGCTCGCCCGCCTCACCGGCCTCGGCGTGCCCCGGCTGGGAGGCTACCCGGGCGCGCTCGTGGCGCTCAGCCTCTACACGTTCCCCTATCTGTTTCTCAACCTGCGCGCCGCCCTCGCCGGGCTCGACCCCGCCCTCGAAGAGACGGCCCAGTCGCTGGGCTACACGCCGGTGCAGGTCTTCCGGCGCGTGGTGCTGCCGCAGCTCCGCCCCGCCTTCTACGCGGGGGCGCTCCTCGTGGGCCTGCACGTGCTGGGCGACTTCGGCGTGGTCTCGCTGATGCGGTTCGAGACGTTCAGCTACGCGCTCTACCTCCAGTACAACGCCTCGTATGACCGCATCTACGCCGCGTGGCTGGCGCTCATGCTCCTCGTGATGACAGCCAGCGTGCTGGTGCTGGAGGCCCGGCTGCTGCGCGGGCTGCTCTTCCACCGCACCGGCGCGGTTCCGGCCCGCGCGGCGGCTCCGGCAGAGCTCGGCGCATGGCGCTGGCCCGCCTACGGCTTCGCCGCCCTGCTGACCCTCGCCGCCGTCGCCCTGCCGGTGCTGACGGTGGGCTACTGGATGCTGCACAGCGACGCCGCCAGCGCATGGGGGGATCTCGGCGCGGCGCTCGGCCGCTCCGTGCTGGCCTCGGCGCCGGCCGCGGGGGTGGCCGCCGTGCTCGCCCTGCCGCTCGCCTACCTCAGCGTGCGCCGGCCGTCGGCGGCCTCGCGCGGGCTGGAGCGCATCGCCTACCTGGGCTACGCCACGCCGCCCCTGGCCTTCGCCCTCGCCCTCATCGTCTTCACGCTCGCCACCGTGCCGGCGGTCTACCAGACGCTCGGGCTGCTCGTCTTCGCTTACGCGATGCACTTCCTGGCCGAGGCCATCGGGCCGGTGCGGAGCGCGCTCTACCAGGCCCCGCCGCGCCTCGAAGAAGCCGCGCGCGGCCTCGGGCGGACGCCCCTGCGGGCCTTCTTCGCGGCCACGTTCCCGCTGCTGCGGGGCGGGCTGCTCGTCAGCGTGGCCTTCGTGTTTCTCTCGGCGATGAAGGAACTCCCCCTCACGTTTCTGCTTTCTCCCATCGGCTTCGAAACGCTGGCGCTCGGCGTCTGGGGCTACAGCAACGAGGCGCTCTTCGGTCGCGCCGCGCCCTACGCGCTCGCCATCATCCTCTTCTCGGCCGCCTTCGTCGGGCTGCTGCTCTCGCAGGAAGGCGGGGCGGCGAAGCGAGCCGGACCGCCGGCGAAGCAGGGCGCGGCCCTCACCGCATCCGGCTGACGCCCGCTCCCCTTCCCCGACGCGCTACGATGTCTGCTCTGCTCACCGTCACCGGCCTGACCAAGCGCTTCGCGCCCGCCGCCCCGCCGGTGGTGCGCGAGCTCGGCTTCGCGGTGGAAGAGGGCGAGATCTTCGCACTGCTCGGCCCCAGCGGGTGCGGCAAGACCACCACGCTGCGCCTCGTGGGCGGCTTCGAGCGGGCGGATGCCGGGCGCGTGGTGCTCGGCGGCACGGTGCTGTGCGCGCCGGACCGCCACCTCCCCCCGGAGCGGCGCGAGGTGGGCCTCGTCTTTCAGGATTACGCCCTCTTCCCCCACCTCTCCGTCCTGGAGAATGTCGCCTTCGGGCTGCGGGGCCTCGGGCGGAAGGAACGCGCCGTGCAGGCGCGCGAGGCGCTGCGGCTCGTCGGGCTCGCCGGCTACGAAGACCGGGCGCCCCACCAGCTCTCCGGCGGCCAGCAGCAGCGCGTCGCCATCGCCCGCTCGCTCGCGCCGCGCCCCCGCCTGCTCCTGCTCGACGAACCCTTCTCCAACCTCGACGCCCTCCTCCGCCAGGCCACACGCCAGGAGATCCGCGCGGTGCTCAAGCGCCAGGGCATGACCGCCGTGCTCGTCACGCACGACCAGGAGGAAGCCCTCTCCTTCGCCGACCGCGTGGCCGTGATGCGCAACGGACAGATCGAGCAGGTGGGCACGCCGGAGGCGATCTACCACGCACCGCGCACGCTCTTCGTCGCGCAGTTCCTGGGGCGGACGAACCTCCTCCTCGCGGAAGCAGACGGCCGCGAGGCGGAAACGCCGCTGGGCCGCCTTCGGCTGGACCGCGCGGCCGCCGGCTCGGTCCTGCTCTCGCTCCGCCCCGAGCACCTGACGCTGGAGGCCCCCGCGCCGGGCGAGACGGCCGGGCGCGTCGTCGAGCGGGCCTTCAAGGGGCACGACATCACGTTCCGCGTGGAGATGGACGGCATCGAGTACCTCATCCACACCCACAACCGGATGCCGTTTCAGCCGGAGGACGCCGTACGGCTGCGCGCGCTGGAGCCCGCCGTCGTCCTGGAGAGCCAGCCGGTGCCGGTGGCCCCGGCCGAGGCGGTGCCGAGCCCATGACCGCCCGGCCCTGGCGCGGCACGGTCGCGGCGCTCTCCCTCGCCCCCGAGGCCGGCGCGCCGATGCGCTCCGTCCAGGTCGTGCGCGCCGTGCCCGGCCGCGGCCTCGAAGGGGATCGCTACTTCGACGGCGCCGGCTCGTTCTCGCGCTGGCCCGGCCCCCACCGCGACCTGACGCTGATCGCCGAGGAAGATCTCGCCGCGATGCAGGCCGAGGGCATCCACCTGGCGCCGGAAGCGAGCCGCCGCAACGTGCTCGTGCGCGGCGTGCCGCTGAACGACCTCGTGGGCCGCCCGTTCTGCGTCGGCACGGTGACGGTGCGCGGCGAACGGCTGTGCCAGCCGTGTAAGTACCTTGCCCGCCTCACCGGCGAGCCGGGGCTGCTGCCTGCGATGATCGGGCGCGGCGGCCTGCGCGCTCGCATCCTTACCGAGGGCGTGTTGCACGTGGGTGATGAGGTTTCGGAACGCAACGACGAGGGATAGAGAATCGCGACATGGCTGATTTAATTCCGCGCAGGCCGAATCCGTCTGCCCGTCCGCGCTGCGGCCCGGAGCGCCGACCACTCCTCCTCCACCCGCGCTTCCCCCTCCTCGTCCTGCTCCTGCTCCTCACCGTCGCGCCCGCCTGCCGCTCGCAGGAGCGGACGCCGCCGGAGACCCCGCCGGACACGACGGCCGCGCCCACCCCGGACCCCGTGGCAGGCATGACCGATGGCGGGCGCGTGGCGATGCCGGAGGCGCGCCGCCGCGCCGCCCTCAAGGCAGACTCGCTCTGGGCCGAGGCGCTGCGCATCCACTACAACGCCCTCGCTATCGACGGGCACGTGGATACGCCCGCGCTGATGCTCGACGACGGCTACCGCCTCGCGGATCGCCACCCGGCGCACGCCGCCCACCTGGACCTGCCGCGCATGGCCGAGGGCGGGCTGGATGCCGCCTTCTTCTCCATCTACGTCGCGCCCTACTACGGCGAAGGCGCCGACGCCGTCCGCCGCGCCCGCGCCCTCATCGCCGAGGTCGAACGGCAGGTGGGGGCGGACTCGGGGGCGGCGATGGCCTACACCGCGGAGGACGTGCGCCGGATTGCGCGCAGCGGGAGGAAGGCCGTGCTGCTCGGCCTCGAAGGCGGCCACGCGCTCGCCGCCTCGCCGGATACGCTCCGCGCCCTCTACCGCGCCGGCATCCGCTACGTCACGCTCACCCACATCAACACGAACGCCTGGGCGGACGCCTCGCAGAGCCCGCCACGCCACGGCGGCCTCAACGCCCTCGGCCGCTCCCTCGTCGCCACGATGAACCGGCTGGGCGTGGCCGTCGACCTCGCGCACGTCTCAGACTCGACGTTCTACGACGCCCTCGACGCCAGCACCGCGCCCGTCCTCGTCTCGCACTCGTCGGTGCGCGCGCTCACGCCGTCCGTCCGCAACCTGGACGACGCCATGCTGCGCGCCCTCGCCCGCAACGGGGGCGTGGTGATGATCAACTTCTTCGACGCGATGGTCAACCCCCACCTCGACGCCGACGTGATGGCCGACGTCCGCCGCCGCCTCCCCGGCGACCGGCTGACGAACCTCTGGAACACGGTCTATGCCGTCAAGCGCGAGCGCGGCCTGCCCGGCGCCACGCTGGACGACGTGCTCGACCACATCGACCACGCCGTGCGCGTCGCCGGCATCGACCACGTCGGGCTCGGCTCCGACTTCGACGGCGTCTTCGACCTCCCCGCCGGCCTCGAAGACGTGACGCGCCTCCCCTGGATCACCTACGGCCTCCTGAAACGCGGCTACGCCGAGGACGCCATCTACAAGATTCTCGGCGGGAACGTGCTGCGGGTGATGGAAGCGGTGGAAGCGGGGCGGCAGGAGTGATCAGAAAAGAGGATTGTCGATTGCCGAAGGATCCACCGGAGCCCTGCCAGGGGCTGCATCCTTCTGCCTTCTCACATCCATGTTCTGCACTCTCCCATCCTCTGTTCACCGCACCCGCACCACGGCCCGGCTGAGCGTGGCGGTGCCGGCGCGGAGGCGGTAGAGGTAGACGCCGGCGGGCACCGCCTGGCCGGCGGCGTCGCGGCCGTCCCACGCGGCGGTGTGCGCGCCGGGCGGAAGCCGTCCGTCGAGGAGCGTCCGTACCCGCCGCCCGCGCAGGTCGAAGACGTCCAGCCGGACCGCGGCGGCGTCGGGCAGCGCGAAGCGGATCCGCTGCGCCTCCGTGAACGGGTTGGGGTAGGCGCCGAGCGCCAGCCCCTCCGGCACGGCGGGGGCGTCCTCGGCGGCGGTGCTGACGGCGTTTTCGAGCGTGAGCAGGTAGAACGTGGCCGTATCCAGCACGGGGTCGTCGTCGAAGATCGAGACGGCCAGCAGGTAGGTGCCGGCCCCCAGCTCCGGCAGGTCGATGGACTCCTGGCCGATGCCGGCTCCGTTCGACTGCCCGAGGATCTCGCCCGTGTCCGGGTTCGCAAGGTAGAGGTCGCAGTCGGCGCCGTGGAGCGTGAGCGTCACGCGCAGGCCGGGCTCGGGGAGGGTGAGCAGGAAGAGGTCTTCGAGGTCGTCGCCGCCGACGCCGAGCACGCCCACGTCGTCTACGTCGATGGTGCCGAAGAGGAAGTCCAGGGGGCCGAGGGTGAGGGCCTGGGCCTCGGCGAGATCGTTGTTGGGCTCCACCTCGTCGTCCGGCACGGCGGAGGCCGCCTCCACGGTGAGCGTGTAGGCCGTGGCGTCCGCCTCGGGCTCGGGGTCGAAGATGCTGACGGCGATGAGGTAGGTGCCCACCGGCAGCCCGGGGATGTCGAGGTCTTCGTCGACCACGCCCACGGTAGCGCCGGCATCGAGCGAACGGCGGGCGTCTTCGTCGATGAGGTAGACGTCGACGTCGGCGGTGAGCCCGTCGAGGCGGAGGCGCAGGCCCGGTTCCGTCGTCGTGATCACGAAGAAGTCCTCGAAATCCTCGTCCACCACCTCATCCCCGTCGAGGTCGATCCCGAGGGCCCCGACGTCGGCCGTCTCCACGGTGCCCTCTACCGTGATCGGGAGGGGTCCGGTGAGCACCTGGGCCTCGGCGGGGTCGTTGTTCGGCTCGACCTCGTCGATGCGGGCCGCCGCGTGCGGCCCCGGCGCGGAGGCGCGGCGCGGCGCCTCGGTGCGCGGGGCGGCGTTCGGCAGCACCCGCTGCTGCGCGAGGCCGGGCCGGGCATCGGCGAACCAGACACCGAGGAACAGGGCGAGCAGGGCGAGGCGCATGGTACCGCTCAGCAGAAGATCGACGGGAGGGCCGCCCTCTACATACCGACGCCCCGGCCGGAAAGCAACCCGGCGCGCCCTTTTTGCCGCTCCCCCAGAACACATCGGCCCGGCTCCCTCCTCAAGAGAACCGGGCCGATGCCGCGCTCGATGCCGCTGCGCCTACTTGAGCAGCGTCACACGCTGCGTGCGGACCACGGTGCCCGCGCGCAGGCGCACGAGGTAGACACCGGTGGGCAGGTCGCGGGCCTGCCAGATCACCTCGTGGCGGCCCGCCGAGACGCGCTCGTCGATCAGGAGGGCCTGCCGGCGCCCGAGCAGGTCGAAGACCTCGACGGTGACGTGAGTCGCCTCGGGCACGCCGAACGGGATCGTGGTCTGCGGATTGAACGGGTTCGGATAGCCCGTGCTCAGCTCGAAGTCGGCCGGCACGCCGCCGGTGCCTTCGCGCAACACCGAGGTGAGCTTGCTGCCGGTGGCGTTGATCGCCGCCGCAGCCTGATCGTCCTCCGACGGGTCGCCGTTGCCCGGCACCGAGTCCAGGTCCGGCAGGTGGTTGCGCGTGATCTCGGCCGTGTTGACGATCTCGCCGGCGGCCGTCACGCGCGCCCGGATCTCCAGCACGGCCGTGTCGCCGGCCCGCAGCGGACCGACGATCCAGACCCCCAGCGAGTCATTATAGGCGCACGTCGGGCAGTCGCTCGTGGTCGTCGAGGCCGTGGCGCTGACGAACGCGATGCCCTCGGGCAGCACGTCCGTCACCTCGACGCCGTTCGTGGCCGTGAAGCTGGTATTCGTCACCGCGAGCCGGTAGACGATTTCGTCGCCGACGGCCGGGTCCGGGTCATCGACGGTCTTCTCCAGCTCCAGGTCCGTAACGAAGCGCCCCGGCACCTCGTCGCGCCCGGCGTAGTCCCCGGCGATGTTGTTCGAGCCGTCCTGGTCCGGCTGCGCTCCCGAGGCCGTCGCCAGGTTCACCACGAAGTCGCCGTCGTCCAGGCGCAGCGTCACGCGCAGCTCCTCCGTCTGACCCACCGCCAGCGCGCCCACCGTCCAC
>JAWWAN010000065.1:0-11460 GCA_033721675.1 Rhodothermales bacterium
CGACCACAGCCGCGAGTACGTGCCGCTGCTCGTCCTCGGCGGGGCGGGCGGGCACGCCCTCGGCACGCGCCGGAGCTTCAACGACCACGCCGCCCGCGTCGCCGCTTTCTTCGGCGCCCCGTTCGAGACCGACGGCACCTCGTTTCTCCGATGACCCGCAACGCCGCCCTCCGCCGCCACCTCGCCGACGCCCTCGCCTGGCGCAGCGCCCACGCGACGTTCGACGACGCCGTCGACGGCCTCCCGGCCGCGCTGCGCGGGCAGCGCCCCGACGGCCTGCCGCACTCCCCCTGGGAGCTCGTCGAGCACCTGCGGAGGGCGCAGCGCGACATCCTCGACTTCTGCCTCGACCCGGACTACGAGACGCCGGAGTGGCCCGCGGCCTACTGGCCGCCGGCGCCCGCCCCGCCGGACGCCGCCGCGTGGGACGCCGCCCTCGGCGCCTTCCGTGACGACCTCGCCGCGATGCAGCGCCTCGTCCTCGACCCCGCCACCGACCTCTTCGCCCCGATCCCCCACGGCGACGGGCAGACGATCCTGCGCGAGGCCCTGCTCCTGGCCGACCACAATGCGTACCACGTGGGGCAGCTCGTCGCCGTGCGGCAGGCGCTCGGGTGCTGGAAGGGCGTCCTGTAGCGAACGTTTCGCCGCACCACGCTTTTGCGTATTTTCCGGCACGGCACCGCCCTCTCTCCCTCCGCCCCTACTTTCGTACTCCGGCATGATTCTCGGAAAGGTCGTCGGCACCGTCTGGGCCACGCGCAAGGACGAGCAGCTCGTCGGGATGAAGTTGCAGATCGTGCAGCCCGTGAATCTGGACTATTCGCTCAAGCCCGGCTTCGTGGTGGCTGTGGACAGCGTGGGGGCGGGCGTGGGCGAGATCGTGCTGGTCGCGCAGGGGTCGAGCGCGCGGCAGACCGAGCTGACACACAACAAGCCGGTGGACGCCGTCATCACCGCCATCGTCGATACGCTCGACGTGCCGGAGGACGCGGCCGAGGCCCTCGCGAGCGCATGAACCTCGGGCGCGTCATCGGCAGCGTGTGGGCCACGCGCAAGTACGCCTCGCTCCAGAGCCGGCGGCTGCTGCTCGTCCAGCCCATGACGTTCGCGGGCGAAGACACCGGCAGCCCGATCGTCTCGCTGGACACCGTGGACGCCGGGCCCGGAGACGTGGTGCTCTACGCCACCTCCAGCGAGGCCGCGATCCCGTTTCGGCCCTCCGTCCCGCTCACCCCCACCGACGCCACCATCGTCGGCATCGCCGAGCGCATCGATCACCAGGGGCGCACGTGGCTGCGGGGGCAGGAGGCAGTAGACGAGGGCTGACGCGCGCCGCTCAGAGCGTGCGGATCACACGGCACGGATTGCCGGCGGCGAAGACGCCCGCCGGGACGTCTCGCGTGACGACGCTGCCGGCCCCGATCGTCGTTCCGTCGCCGATGGTGACGCCGGGGCAGATCACCGCCCGCCCACCGATCCAGACGTCCGCGCCGATGGTCACGGGGTAGGCCAGCTCCGGCCCGGCCGCCCGCGCGGCGGCGTCGAGCGGGTGCGTGGCGGCGTAGATGTGGACGCCCGGCCCGAGCATCGTCCGCGCGCCGATGCGGACGTGGTTGCAGTCCAGCACGACGCAGTTGAAGTTCATGTAGACCTTCTCGCCGAGGTGCAGGTGCCGGCCGTAGTCGCAGAAGAACGGCGGCTCGATGTAGACGCCTCGGCTCGTGGTGCCCAGCAGCTCGCGCAGGAGCGCGGCACGGCGGTCTTCGTCCTCGCCGACGGTCTGGTTGTATTCCCGGCAGAGGCGCACCGCGCGGCGATGCAGCGCGTTCAGCTCACGATCCGAGGCCAGGTAGGGCGCGCCCGCCAGCATCTTCTCTCGCTCGGTCATCGCGGGCCGCGGACGAGGGGGACGAAGCGGAAGCTGTGGGTTTCCTCACGCTCGTAGGTCTCCTCGCCGGTCCGGATGATGCGCGTCATCACCTGCCCGCCCCGCCCGCCAACGGGGATGACGAGGCGCCCCCCCAGGTGCGTGCCCCCGGCCTCGGCAGATGCGGGCACCCGGAGCTGGTCCAGGAGCGCATCCGGCACGCTGGCGGCGCCGGCGGTGACGATGATGCCGTCGAAGGGCGCCCCGGCGGCCCACCCCTTCCAGCCGTCGCCGTGGCGCAGCACGACGCGGTAGCCCAGACGGTCGAGGATCCGCTGCGTGCGATCCAGCAGCGGCTTGTGGCGCTCGATGGAGAAGAGGCGCACCCCCAGTTCGCACAGGACGGCGGCCTGGTACCCGCTGCCGGTGCCGATCTCCAGGATCTTCTCGCCGGGCTGCGGATCCAGCAGCATCGTCTGGTAGGCGACCGTGAAGGGCTGCGAGATGGTCTGCTTCAGGCCGATGGGCAGGGCTTCGTCGCGGTAGGCCCGCCCCCGCAGCGCCGGCTCCACGAAGCCGTGGCGCGGCACCCGCCCGATGGCGCCCAGCACCCGCTCGTCGCTGATGCCGCGCGCCCGCAGCTCCTCGACCAGCTCGGCCCGCTGGCGTTGATATTTTCGGTCGTCCTCTAGCATGCAGTGGGGAACGGCAACAGGGGTGGAAAAACGAGCGGCACGCCCCCCCGGCGACGGGCCAGCCGGGCTACTCGGCGGGCGCCAGCTCGGGCTCGGAGCGCGAGGGGAGGCTGAGCGCCTCGATCAGGTGCGCCTGCAGCTCGTCCGCCGTGACGTTCGCGATCAGCTCGCCGTCCTCGGAGAGCGAGATGTGGCCGGTCTCCTCCGAGACCACGATCACGAAGGCATCCGTCTGCTCGGTGAGGCCGACGGCGGCGCGGTGGCGCAGCCCCAGGTGCGGGCTGAGCCGCATGCTGGTGGAGACCGGCAGGATGCAACGCGCCGCCTCGATGCGCCGGTTCTGGATGATCACGGCGCCGTCGTGGAGCGGGTTCTGGCCGTGAAAGATCGTCATCAGCAGGTCGCGGCTGACGCGCGCCTGCAACAGCTCGCCCGTCTCGATGTAGTTGCGCAGCCCGGCGGTGCGCTCGATCACGATGAGCGCGCCGATGCGATTCCGGCTCATCGGCACCACGGCCTCCGTGATCTCGGTGATGAGTTCTTCCTGGGCGGTAGACATCAGGAAGCGCCGCAGGAGCGGGTTCTGGCCGAGCAGCAGGAGCAGCTTCCGGATCTCCGGCTGGAACAGGATGATCACCGTCAGCACGGCCACCTCGCTGAGCGAGCTGAAGAGCGCCCGCAGGATCGTCATGTCGAAGAACGTCACGAGCACCTGCACCAGGTAGATCGCCATCAGCCCGAGGAAGATGGAGACGGCGATGGTGCCGCGCATGAGCAGATAGAGCTTGTAGAGCAGATACGTCACCAGCCCGATCTCGACGAGATCGATCAGCCGGATCGGTATCACCCACTCGAACAGCGTCATGCGTCCTCGCGTGTCCTCCTCTTCTTGGGTTCGCGTAAGGTAGTGAACGGCCGGTGTGCACGAGACCACGCAGCCACGGGGTCAGCCCGCCGTGGCGGTGGCGACGAGCACCTTCAGCATCTCCACCGTGGGGCGGACGTCGTGGGTGCGCACAAGCGTGGCCCCGCGCAGCACCGCGACGGCCGTGGCGCCGAGCGTGCCGTAGAGCCGCTCCGCCACCGGGGCCGGCGCCTCGGGCGTGCCGAGCACCGCCCCCACCGTGCTCTTGCGCGAGATCCCGACGAGCACCGGGCGCCCCAGCGCCAGCAGGCTATCCACGCGGCGCACCAGCGCCAGGTTCTCCGCCGCCGTCTTGCCGAAGCCGAAGCCGGGGTCGGTCACCACGTGCCGCACGCCCGCCGCCTCGGCCACCGCCACCGACCGCGCCAGCGACGCCGCCACGTCCTTCACGGCATTGGTGTAGTGGTGCTCGTGGGGCATGGCGCCGGGGCGGCCCAGCGAGTGCATCACCACGAGCGGCGCGCCGTACTCGGCAGCCACCACCGCCGTCTCCGGCCCGTAGCGCAGGCCCGTGATGTCGTTGATGAGGTGGGCGCCCGCCTCCAGCGCGGCCCGCGCCACGCCGGGCTTGTAGGTGTCGACCGAGACGAGCGCTTCGGGGAACCGCTTCGCGAGGGCCTCCACCACGGGCAGCACGCGCTGCCGCTCTTCGGCCTCGGCCACGGCCTCCGCTCCCTCGCCGTAGACCGACCCGCGCGGCCTCGACGACTCGCCGCCGACGTCGATCAGCACGGCGCCTTCCTCCAGCATCGCCTCGGCGCGGCGGAGGGCAGCATCCGGATCGAGGAAGCGCCCGCCGTCGGAGAACGAGTCGGGGGTGACGTTGAGGATGCCCATCACGTGCGCGCGGCCGGGGCGGCAGTCCAGCCGGTGCCCACGGCAGTCGAGCACGAAGCGCTCGGCATCGACGGAAAGAGAAGCAGCGGGAGGAGGCATGGCAGCGCGGAAGAGCCCGGAGCGAGCGCGCGGGCGGCCCCCGGCGCTCGTCACGCCCGCCTATGGTACGAAAAAAAAGCGCGGCCGCCTTTGATCTTCTCGTGAGAACGCGCCGCCGGTCATTCTACGCCGTCCTCGGCGAAGGTGAGGATGAAGCCGTTGTTGTCCTGGACGGAGAACTCGCGCGTGCCGTAGAAGGTGGGGCGGAGGTCCTGCACAAGCGGCAGCCGCCCGCGCACCTGCTCGTAGAGGCCGTCGATGCCGTCGAGGTTGAAATAGAACGTGAGGGCGCCCCCGACGGGGCGCTCGGCGAAGACCGGCAGCTCGTCGGCGAGGCGCTGCCGGTCCTGAAACAGGACCTCGGCGCCGCCGCGCCGCAGCAGGGCCCAGTCGAGGCGGCCGCGGTCCGGAACGGTCATCACGAGATCGAACCCGAGCACGTCGCGGTAGAACGCGACGGTCGCATTGACGTCATCGACCATCATATCGGGGAGCGGCTTCTTCAGCAACATCGGAGGAGACGCAACGAGGATCAGCCCGGCGCCGAGCAGCACGAGCGCGAACAGCCCAGAGGTTGCGCCGCACGGCGGAGTCCACCCGGGGCACCGGAGGAGGTGAGTGAGCGGCCATCCTCCCCAGGATAAGGGTGCATGGTGACAGGGGTATGGCACCGCCGCTCGCACCCTGGATGCATGGAAAACGCACCGCCTCAGACGGCCCCTCGGGCGTGGCTAGAGGGACCGGGCGGCAGGGAGGCGGCGGCGCAGCAGATGCAGCAACTGCTGCCGCTTGAAGGGCTTGCTCAGGTAGTCGTCGAAGCCCGCCTCGCGGAAGCGCTGCTCGTCTCCGGGCATGGCGCAGGCCGTCAGGGCGATGATCGGGACCTCGCGGTAGGCCGGGCGGCGGCGCAGGTCGTGCATCGTCGCGATGCCGTCCAGGCTGCCGACGCCGAGGTTGATGTCCATCAGCACGGCATCGTAGCGCCGGCGGCGGACGGCGGCGGAGGCCTCGCGGCTGTTCGCGGCGGTCTCGATGGCGAAGTGAGCCCCCAGGAGGTCTGCGAGCAACCGCCGCGTCTCGGCGTTGTCGTCCACGACGAGCACGGAGGCGCCGGCCGGCGGCATCGCCAGGGCGGCCTCCACCGCCTCGGCCGCGGGCGGAGGCAGGGCCGGCGCGTCGGTGCGGGCCGGCGCCGGGGCCTGCGGGAAGGACACCGTGAAGACGCTGCCCACGCCCTGCAGGCTCTCCACCGCGATCGTGCCGCCCATCAGCTCGGTGAGCTGCTTCGTGATGGCCAGGCCGAGCCCGTTGCCCTCGTGCGTCCGGTCCAGCCCGGAAGACTCCTGCTTGAACTCGTCGAAGAGGTGGGGGATGAAGTCCGGCGCGATGCCGATCCCGGTGTCTCGCACGCGCAGCGCCACCCGGCCGTCTTCGGCGGATACCGCCACGCACACACGGCCGGCCTCGGTGAACTTGAGCGCGTTGCCGACGAGGTTGTTCAGCACCCGGTGCAGCGCGCTCCGGTCCAGCTCGGCGAAGACCGGTGAGGGCGGCGCCTCCACGCGCAGCTCCACGCGTGCCGGCACGAGCGGCCGCAACAGGGCCACGACGTCCTGCACCTCCCGGCCGACGTCGAGCACGTGCCGGTCGAGCTCGACGGATTGGGCTTCGAGCTGGGCGAGGTCGAGGACGGAGTTGAGCGTGTCCAGCAGCCGCTGCCCGCTCTGCTCGATCAGCTCCACCCACTCGCGCTGCCGGTCTTCGACCTCGCTGCTCAGCACCTGCGCGAAGCCGAGAATGCCGGTCAGCGGCGTCCGGATCTCGTGGCTCATGTTCGCCAGGAAGGCATTCTTGAGGCGGACCACCTCCTCGGCCTGCTCCTTCGCCACGACGAGTTCCTGCTCGGCCTGCTTGCTCTCGGTGACGTCGCGCACGGTGATGAGGATGCTCTCGACGCCGGGCAGCGTCAGCAGGTTCTTGCCCCGGTAGGCGAGGTAGTGCCACGAGCCGTCGCGGTGGCGCCACCGGGCCTCGGCGGTGAGCGTGCTGCCGGGGCGGGCGGCCGCGATCCGTAATCCGCGGCGCAGGAATGCGTGATCCTCGGGGTGGACGTAGTCGAAGCCGCTGGTGCCCGCGAGCTCGTCGGGCGCGTAGCCCAGCACGTCCTGCACGGCGGGCGAGAGGTAGCGCAGGCCGCCGTCGGCATCGACGAGCACGATGATGTCCGTCGTGTGCTCGATGACGGCGCGGAAGCGCGCCTCGCTGGCCCGCAACGCCTCGTAGGCCGATTCGAGGCTGTCCACCATGGCGTCGAACGAGGCGGCGAGGCGGCCCACCTCGTCGTCCGAGAGCACGCCGGCGCGCTGCGTCAGGTCGCCCTCGGCGATGCGGTCGGCGGCATGGACGATCCGGGCCAGGGGGCGCGTGAGGTAGACGCTGATGCCGTAGGCCGCCGCCACGCCGACGGCAAAGACCGTCAGGCTCATCAGGGCCAGCATCCACCGGCTCCGGGCCAGGGCCTCGTGGATCGGCCGGAGCGAGAAGCCCATGTAGCGGCGCCCGAGCGTCTGCCCGCGCCAGCGGATGGGCCGGCGTACATGGTAGAGCTGGCGATACGGCCCCACGCCGTCGGAAGCACCCAGCGCGATGATCGGGGCCGTCGCGGAGGAATCACGCAGGAACGAGCCGACGAAGGCGCCGTCGGCGGTCTGGACGTAGGCGTACAGCACGTCGTCGAACTGGAGGGCCGCCTGCAGCGCCTCCTCGACCTCGTCCACCCGGTCGAAGTCGAGCGCCGGGCCGAGCGTGTAGGCGCTCATCTCGGCGACGCTGGCGGCCCGGGCGCCCATCGTCTGGACGGCCTGCTGCTCCAGCCGCGCCGGGAAGTAGAGGTACATGAACAGCGCGATGGCCCCCACCAGGAGTGCCATCAGCACGACGAGCTTGTGACGGACGGTCTGGACGGGCCACCGGAAGCGCTGCTCTGGGTCGCTATGACGTTGCGGCCGCATCCTAGCGCGTCACCGCCGCCACGCGCAGCAGCTGCGAGTGGAAGTCGGCGCCCTCGGCCTCGGACGCCGGCAGGTTGATGAGGATCTGCGGCTTGCCGGCCTTCACGTCGAGGCTCACCGCAAGGCCGGCGCCCAGGTAGGCCGGCACGCCGGTGAGGGTGAGCGCTTGCCGCGCCTGCGCGGCCCGCGCGATGGCCGCCACGTCGTAGGCGCGCAGCGGAGTCACGTAGATCACGTTGACGCCCTGCTCCGCCAGCGCCGCCTCCAGGTCGCGGGTGCCGTCGATCGGGATGGGCACGGCGCGTACCGGGCGCCCGCCTACCGCGTCGAAGCGGGCGGCCGCGGCCAGCACGTCGTCCTTGACGAGCATCGAGCCGCGAAACCGTTCCTGGTAGAGCACCCCGAGGACGACCGCGTCCCCCCGCGCCGCCAGGTTCTTGTCGTAGCTGAGGATCTTCAGAAACAGCGGCACCTGATCCCGGACGAGCAGCGGCATCCGGGGGTCCGGCCCGGCTGTGCCGCCGCCCAGCACGGCGAGCGCGAGGAGGATATGGACGAGGAGCGCTTTCAAGTCACGCGAGGACTTCCGATCAGCGGGCGGGCAGGACGCGCAAGCGCTGCACTCAGCGGGTGTAGGAGAGCCGTACGGTCAGGTGCCGCCCCCGCTGGACGAAGGCATCCTGCACATGCTGCTGGCTCGCCGGGAACGCGTACGTGGCGTCGAAGAGGTTGCGCACGAGCGCCGAGAAGCGCACGTGCTCCCAGACCGGCTTCGAGGTCAGATGCAGGTTGACGAGGCCGAAGGGCGGCGTGGTGGCGGTCTTCGTCCGCCGCCGGTCTTCGTAGAAAGCCTGCACGCCGAGTTCCACGTACGGCAGGCCGCGCACCGAGAGGCCGGCCTTGACGAGGTGGCGCGGCGAATTGACGAGGTCGCCCTCGCCATCGGGGCCGCGCTGGGCGGCCGTCTGGAAGCTGTAGCTGGCGAAGCCGTCGAGCGCCCGGCTGATCCGGCCGTCCAGCTCGATCTCAGCGCCGGTGGCCTCTACGCGGCTGATATTCTGAAACTGCGAGAGCGAGTCGCCCGGCAGAAAGACCGAGGTGATGAGGTCCTTCACGCGGTAGTCGAAGACGGAGGCCGTCGCGCTCCACCGTTCGCCCAGACGCTGCTCCCAGATGGCCTCGGCCGTGCGGATCTTCTCGGGGCGCAGCGCCGGGTTGCTCACGGCGCGTTCGAGGAACCCCTCGAAGTGCATCTCCGGGCTGTTGGGCTCGCGGAAGGCCTCGCCGTAGAGCAGCTTGAACGTCGTCCCCCGGCGCGGATGAAAGACGAGCGCCGCGCGCGGCGTCGTCGTAGCCGTGCGCGCGTAGACGTCCTGCCGCAGGCCCAGCGTGAGCGCGAGGTTCGGCCGCACCTGGTACTCGTCCTGCACATAGGCCGAGAGCATCCGGTAGGGGAAGGTGCCGTCGAAGAGCGTGACCTGGGTGCCGTCGAAGTCGAAGGCCGTGGCGAGATGGATCCGGTAGTTCTCGATATACTGCGCGCCGATGACCAGCCGGTTGTCGGCCCGGAGGTCCCATCGGAAGATGGATTCGGCGCCAGCCGAACGGGCCTGCGCGTCGATGCGGTGCAGGCCGGTGAGCCCGTCGAGGTTCAGCGCGGGCATCTCAACCGGGTAGGTATGCAGGAGCGCCTGGCCTGTAGCATCGAAGAAGGACCGGGCCATGAGCGCCTTGTCCGGCCCGAGCGCGCGCTCGTACCGGACCTCGACGGCGGCGCGGGTGAACTCGTAGCGCGCCTGGTCGTCGTTGAAGAGGCTGCCGAACTCGCCGGTCGGGATGCCCCGGTCAGACCGGGTGAAGAGCCCCTGGGCAGACCAGCCCCGGAGGCCGGCCGACGCGAAGGCGCTGTAGGCGCGCCTCCAGTCCTGCCCTTCGGCTCGCCCGTCGTTGGTCTCCGGCGCGTCGAACTCCTCGAAGTAGAGGTCGCGCCCGGCGGCGTCGCTCCAGGACCCGGCGGCGAAGAGCTGCATGCCATTCTGGAAGGCCCGGCTGGCGACGACGGAGGAGCGCAGCGTGCCGTGGGCCCCCATCTCGCCGCGCACGGCGAGCCCGTCGGTGGCCGGCGGCGTCTTCGTGACGATGTTGAGGACGGCGAACATAGCGCCGGTGCCGTAGAGCGCCGAGCCGGGTCCCCGCACGATCTCGACGCGTTCCACCGCGCTGAGATGGACCGGGAAGTCTTCGTCGAAAGCGACGATCCCGTAGAGCCGCTCGTTGAGCGTGTGGCCATTGAGCAACACCAGCACGCGGTTGTTGAAGTCCACCATCCGCCCGAAGCCGCGCGTGCCGATATAGGCCCGCACGTGGTCGTGGGCGAGGTAGAATCCCCGCACCGCCTGCACCACGTCCGCCAGCGACGAGTAGCCGTAGCGCCGGATCTGCTCGGCAGTGACGATCGTGACCGAGGCAGGGGCCTCGGCCACGGTCTGCTCGTACTTCGCGGCGGTCTGCACGCGGTGGTCGAGGAGCGATTCGAGCGAGAGCGAGTCGAGGTCTTGCCCGTAGAGCGGCATCGCGAGCAGGCACCCCAGCACGACGCACGCTCCGGCACGAAAAGAAAGCCGGCTCATGGTTTCCTGAACTTCTTCAGAGACGGCCCGGCAGCACCCCCCGTAGCGGATGCGACCGAGCCGTCTGTCAATACGTCTCGGACGGTACGGGCCGTGTATCGAGACAAACCCGCCGGGCTAAAGCGCGGCCCGGCCTCCGGCGCGGCGCTTCGCAAGAATGTCGCCAGAACTCACGGGTGCGTTTCCCGAGCCGCTGGAGCATCTGGCCGGCAGGGGGGTTACGTTTCTGCCTCGGCTCCCCTTCCATCCTGCCACCCTCGCCGTGCCTCTGCCGGCCCCATCCGCCGCGCTCGCTTGCGTCCACACCGTGCTGCCTGCCCCGGCGTGGCACGCGGCCGCCGAGGCGCATGACGCCCGTCTCCGCCCCGTGCTCGCGCCCTACCTGGAGCGGCGTGCGCGAGGGGCGAGGGATCCTGTGCTCGACTTCCTGTTCGAGTACTACCGCTTCCGCCCGAGCCGCCTGCTGCGCTGGAGCCCCGGCCTCGGCACGGCGCTCACCGGCGACGCCGATGCGTTCCTGCGCAACACCGCCTTCACGCGGACCGCGCAGGGCATCGCGCTGGACCCGGCACGGTTCCCGGCCCGCCGGCGGGCCTCCGTCCGCTGGATCCGAGACGTCCTGGCCGGTACGGCGGAGCGAGCGCCGTTCCTCGGGTGTCACGGCCTCCACGAGTGGGCGATGGTCTACCGCACCGAGGCGCCGCGGCACCCCTACCCGCTACGGCTGGCTCCGGAGGCGCTGGCGGCCGTCGTCGAGGCGCGGCCTGTGGCCTGCACCCACTTCGACGCGTACCGGTTCTTCACGCCCGGCGCGCGCCCGCTCAACCGCCTGCGCCCCACGCGCGCCACGATGCCGGCGATGGAGCAGCCCGGCTGCCTCCACACCAACATGGACCTCTACCGGTGGGCCTATAAGCTCTACCCCTGGATCCCGAGCGCCCTCTTGGCCGACGCCTTCTTGCTGGCCCACCGCATCCGCATGGTCGATATGCGGGCGAGCCCCTACGACCTCCGCAGCCTCGGCCTCGCCCCCATCCCCATCGAGACGCCGGAAGGGCGCCGTGCATACCGGGCGCACCAGCAACGCTTCGCCCGCGAGGCCGCGCCGCTGCGCCGGAGGCTGCTCGCCCTCGTCGATACGCTGCTCGCGCACGTCCCGGGGGCCTGAGCGGAGCGCGGCCGCGCGCCCGCCGGGCCACTCACCAGGGCCGCGGCACCTGCCGCAGCCGCGCGATGGCGGCCAGCGCGCGGCGGTCGCGCGGGTCCACGGCCACGATGGCGCCCGGGCCGTCGAAGCGGTACGTCCAGCCCGAGCGCGGGCCTCTCACCGTCAGGCCCGTATGGCCGAGGTACTGGAAGTAGGCATATTCGGAGCTAGGCGCGGTGCGCGCCG
>JAWWAN010000066.1:0-11456 GCA_033721675.1 Rhodothermales bacterium
GGGAGGGGGTGGTGCATCCGATCGCGCCCGGGCTCTACGGCCTCAGCAACGACCGGCTCGACACGCCGTGGCCGAAGGTGGAGAACGGGCGGCAGCGCCTGGCCACCCTCCTCCAGAATGATGACCTGAACCCGGAGGCGCTGCTGAGCCTCCTCGCCGACGAGCAACCCGCGCCGGCCTCCGCACTGCCGGATACCGGCGTCGGTGCCGAGTGGGAGCGGGCACTCTCGTCCATCTTCATCCGCACCCCGGCCTACGGCACGCGCGCCTCGACGCTCCTGCTGATCGATTATGAGGGGCACGTCACGTTCGTCGAGCGGACGCACGCGCCCGGCGAGGAGCCCGTCACGCGCCGGTATGCGTTCGCGGCTGAGCCGGAGCCGGTACCCTGAGCGCGTACCGCCTGGGGTGCGGCGTGCACCCACCGTCGTTTCCGCAACTCATCCCCCAACCCGCACCCGGATGCGCTTCGAAAAGCTGACCTTCGAGAACGAGCAGGGGGATCGGCTGTCGGCCCGTCTGGACCTGCCCGTCGATGGCGAGCCGGTGGCCTGCGCCGTCTTCGCGCACTGCTTCACCTGCTCGAAGAACCTGAAGGCCGCCGCCAACATCAGCCGGGCGCTGAGCCGGCAAGGCCTTGCCGTGCTTCGGTTCGACTTCACGGGCCTGGGCGAGAGCGAGGGCGCGTTTTCCGAGACCACGTTCTCGTCGAACGTGGGCGACCTGGTGGCGGCGGCGCAGTTTCTGGAGGCCCACTACGAGGCGCCGGCGGTGCTCATCGGCCACTCGCTCGGCGGCGCGGCCGTGCTCCAGGCCGCCGTTCGCCTGCCCAGCGTTCTCGCCGTGGCGACCATCGGGGCGCCCTTCGACCCTGCCCACGTGACCCACCTCTTCCAGGAGTCCATCGGCGAAATCGAGGGGGCCGGGGAGGCGTGCGTGGTCATCGGCGGGCGCGAGTTCACCGTCAAACGGCAGTTCATCGACGATCTGCAGACGCAGGAGGCGCGCGAAAACCTGGGCCGGCTGGGGCGGGCCCTGCTGATCTTCCACTCGCCCGTGGACGAGACCGTCGGCATCGAGAACGCGGAGCTGATCTACCGCGCCGCCAAACATCCCAAGAGCTTCGTCTCGCTCGACACCGCCGACCATCTGCTCACCGACCCGGCGGATTCGGACTATGTGGGCCACGTGCTCGCCGCCTGGGCGCGCAAATACATCGGCACGCCGCAGGAAGACCGCAAGCACGTCGCCCCGGACGACAACCAGGTCACGGCCCGCCTCGAAGGCGCAGGCTTCCGCACCGAGCTGCTCGCCAACGGGTTTCCCCTCGTGGCCGATGAGCCGCGCGCGGTGGGCGGCACCAATACGGGCCCGACGCCCTACGACTACGTCGTCGCCGGCCTCGGGGCGTGCACCGCCATGACGCTGCGCATGTATGCGGACCGCAAGAAATGGCCGCTCGATGCCGTCGAGGTCCGGCTCAACCACAGCAAGGTCCACGCGAAGGATTGCGAGGACTGCGACAAGCCGAGCAAGATCGACCACGTCCAGCGCACCGTCGTGCTCACCGGCGACCTCGACGACGCCCAGCGCGCTCGCCTCCTGGAGATCGCGGACCGCTGCCCCGTCCACCGGACGCTGGAGGGCGAGGTGCGGATCGAGACCGAGGCGGCCGAGGCGCGGGAGGCGTCCACCTGATGCCGACGATGCGCGCCGTGCTCGTGGAGGCTCCCGGCGGGGCCGATCAGCTTCGGCTGGGCGAGGCGCCGCGCCCCGAGCCGGGCGCCGGGGAACTACGCGTGCGCGTCCGTGCCACGGCGCTCAACCGGGCCGACCTCTTGCAGCGGCAGGGGCAGTACCCGCCACCCCCCGGCGCCAGCGAGATTCTCGGGCTCGAAGCGGCCGGCGTCATCGAGGCGGTGGGGGAGGGCGTCGATGCCGGCCGCGTCGGGGCACGCGTGATGGCGCTGCTGCCCGGCGGCGGCTACGCCGAGTACGTGACGGTGCCCGCGCGGATGGCGATGCCGATCCCCGAGAACCTGACGTTCGAGGAGGCCGCCGCCGTGCCCGAGGTGTTTCTGACCGCCTACCAGGCCCTGCACTGGCTCGGCGCAGTGGAGGCGGGCCAGCGGGTGCTCGTCCACGCCGGCGCCAGCGGCGTCGGGACGGCCGCCATCCAGCTCGCGCGGGCCGCCGGCGCCACGGTCTACGTCACGGCCTCGGCGCCCAAGCACGATGCCTGCCTCGCCCTCGGTGCGGAAGCTGCTATCGACTATCGAACCGAGGACTTCGCCGAGCGCATCGCCGACCTCACCGGCGGCGCGGGCGTCCACGTCATCCTCGACTTCATCGGGGCGTCTTACTTCGAACAGAACATTACCGCCCTCGGCACCGATGGGCGGCTGGTGCTGCTGGCGATGATGGGCGGCACGACCGTCGACGAGGTCAACCTCGCGCATCTCTTCCGCAAACGGATCCACCTCATCACCACCACCCTCCGCAGCCGCAGCGTGGACTACAAGATCCGGCTGACGGAGGCCTTCGCCGTGGACGCCCTGCCGCGCTTCCAGACGGGCGCACTGCACCCGGTGATCGACTCGGTGAGGGACTGGACGGAGGTGCGAGAGGCGCACCGCCACATGGAGGCCAACCGCAACGTCGGCAAGATCGTGCTGACCATCCCCTGAAAAAGGCGGGGCCTCCGGAGAGGCCCCGCCTCGAAATGCGTCTCCGGCGGCCTAGTTGTTGGGCCAGCTTCCCCAGATGCTGCAGTGCCCGCCGTTGTCCGTGCCGGCGAGGGTTTGTTGGGCACCGGTGTATCCGGCATTCATCACCGCGCGCGGAGCAAAGTGGAACTTGCCATTGGAGGTGGTCTGCTTGAGTTTGCCGAAGTGGGCCTGGCTCAGCCCGTGCCCGGTCTCGTGCAGCGCCACGGTCTCCACGTCGATGCCGCCGACCCCGCCGATGGACCACGGGAAGTTCATCGTGTAGTAGATCTCGCGGAGGGCCGTATCGACCTTCCCGTCGTTGTTGATGTCGCCTCCGCCGGTGAAGATGAACGTGAAGGCGGCGGCGATGATCGGCGGGGGCAGCAAGGCATCGACGGCCGTGCCGAAGCCGCCCTGCACGACGTCGGCCGCGGGGATCGGCGAGCCGCTGGCGCCCCCGGTCAGGAGAAATTCGAGGAACCCGATGTCGCCGCCGGGGGACACGTCCGTCAGCGAGAGGTTCGAGCAGCTTTCGGCGTTCCAGGTGGCCATGGCGCTGGCGATGGCGGCCTGGGTGGCGCCCAGACCGGGGCCGGCGTCCCCCTGCGCCGTATCACTGGCCCACGTGATGGCGTTGCCGCCGCTGGCAGACCATGCGCGCCGCACATCCCCCGGCACGAAGTGGCTGCCCAACTGCTTGTTGCCGACGTCGCTGAAGAAGACCGTGTTGCCGGCCTCTTCGGATTCGGTGTAGTACGTGACGCTCTCCATACGGACGTCGTAACCGCCGGACTCCAGAGCGGCATTCATCTCCTGGCCGAAGGCGAGCAGGCCGGATTCGAGGTCGCCCTGCTTGGCGAGGCCGGGGAGGGCTTCTGCGAGGGGCTCCGCAGCGCTGGGCGTGGACGGATCCTGCGCGTCGCACGCGCTGAGGAGCAGGAGAAAGACGATGAGAAACGGGAACAGGCGCTTCATTATGGTGCCTCCATCCGTGTGAAAGAAAAGAAGAGAGAGGCCCAGAAACCGAGGCGCCGTGGGACGGTGACGCCGATGAATCACGATGCCCGGAGCTGGCATCTCCTGTGGCAGGGGGCGATGCCGGCATCGTGCGCTTCTGCACTAAACCAAGCCGGAACTATACGGCAACGCGGCTTCTACGGAGGGCTCGGGCAGGATCCGAAATAGTCCAGAGGATGTCAAGCGCTCCTCCGGGCGGCAGGGCTCCTTCGCGAAGAAAAAGACGGGGAGCAGATCTACCGGAGGACGACGCCCAGCCCCGGCCGCTCCGGCACCGTCACCCGCCCCGCGTCGGTCAGCCGCATGCCCTCGAACGGATCGTCGGCGAGGTGGATCGTTCCGTCGAGGTCGATGAAGTCGGCGAGGGGGGCGAGGTGGGCGGCGGCCGTGAGGGCGATGCTGCTCTCGATCATGCAGCCGAGCATCACGCCCAGGCCGAGCGCGCGGGCCAGGACGATGAGCCGCCGCACGGCCCGGATCCCGCCGCACTTGGCGATCTTGACGTTGATGCCGCCGAGGGCGCTGCTGAGCGCGAGCACGTCCGCCGCGGTCTGAACGCTCTCGTCGGCGAAGAGGGGCGGGGCCTCGGCAGGGAGGCGGCGGCGCAGCGTGTGCCACGCCTCCTGCGCGCCCGCCGGCAGGGGCTGCTCCACCAGCACGACGCCCAGCTCGCCCAGGCGCGGGATGATCCAGGCGGCCTGCTCGACCGTCCACCCGCCGTTGGCATCCACCAGCAGGCGCGCGTCGGTGGCGGCGCGGGCCGCCTGGACGACGGCGGCGTCGTGGTCCACGTCGCCGCTGCCCAGCTTCAGCTTGTACGCCGTGAAGCCCGGCGCGCGTGCGATCTGGTCGGCGATCTCCCCGGGGTGCTCGGGGATGCTGAACGAGAGGGTGCTGGCGGGCGCACGCTCCGGCGAGAGGCCCCACAGCCGGTAGAGCGGATGGCCGAGGGCGCGGCCCCAGCGGTCGTGCAGCGCGAGGTCGAGCGCGGCGAGTGCCGGCGGGGGGCCGGGCGGGAGGGCGTCCAGGGTGGCATCGAGGGCGAGGGGGTCTGCCCGTAGCAGCGCGTCCGCGTCGAGCGCCTCGACGTACGCCTGCACGGCCTCGAAGCGCCAGGGGAAGAACGGAGGCAGGGCGCCTTCGCCGAGGGCATCGCCGAGCCGGACGAGCGCCGTCGTGCGGGTGGTGCTCGCCCCGTGCGCGATGCGCCAGGGCGTTTTCAGCGAAAGGGTGAGCGGCTCGGCGGTGAGGGGCACGGTCAGGTCGTCAGAAAATAGATGGATGCATCCTCCACGTAGGCGCTATCGGTTCGGGTGTCCGTCGAGCGCCGGCCGTGGCTCCGGATCTCCCTGAGTCCCTTGCGGAGTGCCTTGAGAAAAGGGTCTGCGTCGATGACGGCCGTCTGCAAGAAAGAGACACGGTGATAGGCGGCGGAAATGAGCCTGCGCGCGCTCCACGGCTCTGCCCAGTCGAGGATACGGTTGCCTCCTTGATGCGCAGTTGTGCAAGAGCCTGCGAGTCTCCTCGGTGCATACCAAAAAAATCTCAGTTCGTGAGGCTGCGGATGGGGGCGGGGAGGCGGCCGCCGCGCCGCGCGAAGACGGCGCTGGAGAGGGCCGAGACGGGCAGGATGGGCGTGCTGCCGAGCAGCCCGCCGAACTCGGCGCGGTCCCCCACGCCCTTGCCGTGGACGGGGATCAGCCGGCACGCGGTGGTCTTGTTGTTGATCATCCCGATGGCGAACTCGTCGAGGAGGATGCCGGCGAGGGTCTCGGCCGGGGTGTCGCCGGGGAGGGCCACCATGTCCAGCCCCACCGAGCAGACGGCGCTCATCGCCTCCAGCTTCTCCAGGCCGATGTGGCCGCGCTCGGCGGCGCGCGCCATCGCCTGGTCTTCGGCCACGGGCATGAAGGCCCCGCTGAGGCCGCCCACGTAGCGCGCCCCCATCAGCCCCCCCTGCTTGACGGCCTCGTTCAGCAGCGCGAGGGCAGCCGTCGTGCCCGGCGCGCCCACGTCTTCGAGCCCCATCGCCATCAGGATCTCGGCGATGGAGTCCCCCTCGGCCGGGGTGGGCGCCAGCGACAGGTCGACCACGCCGAAGCGGACCGGCGGGCCAGTCCGGGCGTCGAGGCGCTCGGCGCAGCGCCGTCCGATCAGCTCGCCCGCCCGCGTGATCTTGAAGGCCGTCCGCTTGATCGCCTCGAAGAGCGTCCCGAAGTCGGCGCCGGGGCCGGCCTCGTGGACGGCGCGCAGGACCACGCCGGGGCCGGAGATGCCGACGTTGATCGTCGCCTCGGCCTCGCCCGGCCCGTGGAAGGCGCCGGCCACGAAGGGATTGTCGGGGACGGCGTTGCAGAAGCCGACGAGGCGGGCGCAGCCGACGGAGTCGTGCGCGGCCGTCAGGCGGGCGGTCTCGCGCAGGATCTCGGCGAGGCGGAGGACGGCGTCGGCGTTGATGCCCGCCCCCGTCGTGCCGCAATTGACCGAGCCGCACAGCCGCTCCGTCCCGGCGAGTGCGTGCGGGAGGGCGTCGAGCAGGCGGCGGTCGCCGTCGGTCATGCCTTTCTCGACGAGCGCGGTGAAGCCGGCCAGGTAGTCCACGCCGACGTCGGCGGCGGCGGTGTCGAGCACCTGCGCCAGCCCGATCAGCTCATCGCGCGGGAGGGCGTCGGCGACGAGGGCGATGGGCGTGACGGCGACGCGCTTGTTGGTGATCCGCACGCCGAAGAGGGCCTCGACCTCCTCGGCCACGGCCACGTGGTGCGCCGCCGTCCGCCGGATCTTGTCGTAGACGCGGGCGCGGACGGTCTGCGGCAGGCTGCTGGCGCAGTCTCGCAGCGAGATGCCGAGGGTGATCGTGCGGATGTCGAAGTGCTCGGCCTCGGTCATCCGAACCGTGTCGAGCACTTCGCGAAGGTCGAACATGGGCACGTACGAATTTCGACGCCGAGGCCCCGGAGCGGCTCGCTAGGCGGGAGGCATCAGGGACGGTGCATCGTGTGGAAGAGGTCCTCGTGCTGGACGAGGACGCGCACGCCGAGGCGGTCTCCGACGGCCGTGAGCTGCGCCTGCAGGTCGGTGATCGACCCCCGCATCGCGCGGATGTCGGCCAGCATGATGAGCGTGAAGTAGCCCTGGAGGATCTTCTGCGAGACGTCGAGGATGTTGCAGCCGGCGCCGGAGACGGCGTTGCACACGGCGGCGAGGATGCCGGGGTGGTCCACGCCGTAGGCCGTGACGATGGCGCGCTCGCCCGGCTCGGCGCGCTCCGCCGGCATCGAGGCGCCCTCTACGACGTCGAGGACGGCGGCGGCGACGGCCTCGACGCGGGCGGCGTCGGCGTCGGGCCCGAGCGCGTCGGCGATGCGGTGCACGAGGCGGCGGATGTCCATCGGCGAGGCTCTTGATAAGCTTGTAACGGGTGGAACGAGGGGTCAACATAGGGATTTTTTGAGCCCCTCGCCACGGGCGCACCCCGCGCTATTCCTCCTGGTTCTCGATCCTGCCTACCTCCATGCCCGAAGCCTCCGTAGCCCACCGCGACGACCTCGAAGACGGCCAGATGAAGCAAGTCGACGTGGAGGGCACCGCCGTGCTGCTCGTCCGCCTCGACGGGCAGTACCACGCCCTCGGGGCGCACTGCACGCACTACGGCGCGCCGCTCGCCGACGGCGTACTCAGCGGCGACCGCGTGGTCTGCCCATGGCATCACGCATGCTTTAACGTCCGCACGGGCGACCTGCTCGAACCGCCGGCCTTCGACGCCCTCCCGCGCTTCGACGTCCGCGTGGAGGGAGACCGGGTGGTGGTCTCGGTGCCGGAGGACGCGCCGGACCGCCGCGTCGCCTCGATGGCGCGCCGCGAGGAGGGTGACGACCGCACGCTCGTCGTGCTCGGCGGGGGGGCGGCCGGGCTCTTCGCCGCCGAGGCCGCGCGCGAGGCCGGATACACGGGGCGCCTCGTGATGATCACGCGCGAGCCCTACACCCCCTACGACCGGCCCAATTGCAGCAAGGACTACCTGCAGGGCGAGGCGCCGGAGGAGTGGATGGTCCTCCGCGACGACGCCTTCTATGCGGAGCGCGACATCGAAGTATTGACGGAGCGCACCGTAGCCGAGGTGGACGTCCCCGGCAAGGTGATCTCCTTCGACGACGGAGACACGCTGCGCTACGACACGCTGATCCTCTGCACCGGCGGTACGCCGCGCCGCCTCGACGTCCCCGGCGCCGGCCTCGACGGCGTCCACACGCTCCGTTCCTTCGACGACAGCAAGACGCTGCTGGAGAAAGGAAAAGAGGCGCAGCGCGTGGTCGTCGTCGGCAGCGGCTTCATCGGGATGGAGGCGGCCTTCAGCCTGCGCAAGCTCGACTGCGAGGTGACCGTGGTGGCGCCGGGCGAGGTGCCCTTCGCGGGGCCCTTCGGTGAGCGCGTCGGGCGCATGGTGCAGTCGATCCACGAAGAAAACGGCGTCCGCTTCCGCCTCGGCCGGAAGGTGCGGCGCATCGAAGGCGACGGCCGCGTGGAGCGCGTCACGCTCGACGACGGCACGACACTCGACGCCGACCTCGTCGTCGCCGGCGTCGGCGTGCGGCCCGCCACGGACGTGCTGCGCGGCATCCGCCTGGGTGAGGACGGCAGCCTGGACGTAGACGCCTACCTGCGCGCCGCCGACGGGCTCTACGCCGCCGGAGACGTGGCTCGCTTCCCGGACTGGCGCACGGGCGATGCGGTCCGCATCGAGCACTGGCGCCTCGCCGGCCAGCACGGACGCCTCGCCGGCCTCAACGCCGCCGGCCGTCCCACCGCCTTCCGAAGCGTCCCCTTCTTCTGGACGGCCCACTTCGGCACCAACCTGCGCTACGTGGGCCACGCCGGCGACTACGACGAGGTGCTCTTCGACGGCGACCCGGACGACCGCGACTTCATCGCCTACTACGTCCGCGGCGGCGCCGTGCGCGCGGCTCTTGGCGTGGGCCGGGACCAGCAGATGGCGGCGCTCGAAGAACTGATGCGGCGCGAAGAACTGCCCTCCCTGGAATCCCTGCGTGCGGGCAGCGTAGATCTCGTCGCACAGCTCTAGCATCCGTCCCCGAACGCTCGCGCGCGTGCCCACCCCTACCCTGGTGTCATCCCGGGCGAAGCCGAGGGATCTCGCCGCCGAAGTTGGCGTCAACGGCGAGCAAAACCTCGTCCGTCGGCTGCTGCTCGTGGGGTCCACGCAGCACGCTCGGTCGGGATAATCGCTCCTGACGCAGAGAAGGGCGCCCCGCCGATGCGGAGCGCCCTTCTCGTCATGGCAGGTATGCCGTGGTGTTATTCCGGCTTGGTCAGGGCCGTGAGGAAGGGGCGCAGCTCGCCGCCCACATTGCGCAGGACGCGGACGAGGAACGTGTCGCCCTCGTCGACGTCGCGGTAGACGCTCATCAGCTCGCGCACCGACGCCACCGGCGTGCGGTCCACCTCGGTGATGATGTCGCCGCGCCGGAGGTCGGCTTCGCGCGCGGCGGCGCTGCCGGAGGCCACCTGCGCGATGAGCACGCCCTCGACGTCGCCGGCCGCCTCGATGTCCATCCGCTGCAGGAGCGCCGGCGTGAGGTCGCTCAGCGTGAGGCCGAGCTGGTCCATCGTGCTCTCCTCGGGCTCGCGGTCGGTGTCGCGGTTCCGGTTGTCCGAGACCGGGTCGTCGGCACGGGCGCCGAGTTCGACGGTCACCACGCGCGGCGAGCCGTCGCGGACGACGTCGATGTCCACGACGTCGCCGGGGCGCTTGTTGGCGATGATGGTGCGGAGCTGGTTGTAGTCGCGCAGCGTCACGCCGTCGATGCGGGTGATGATGTCACCCTCGCGGAGCCCGGCGCGGTCGGCGGCGGCGCCGTCGATGACGTCGGTGACCTGGGCCGCCCCGCGCGGCACGTCGAGCGCTTCGGCGAGCGCCTCCGGCACGCGGTCGAAGAAGACGCCGAGCTGGGCGCGCTGCACGCTGCCGGTCTCGATGAGCTGCGTGGTGACGTTCTTGACGACGCTGACCGGGATGGCGAAGCCGATGCCCTGGCTACCGCCCGAGCGGGAGAAGATGGCGGAGTTGATGCCGACGAGCTCCCCGCGCAGGTTGACCAGCGGCCCGCCCGAGTTGCCGGGGTTGATGGCGGCGTCGGTCTGGATGAAGCTGGCGTAGAGGTTCAGGCTGGAGAGGTTGTCGCTCGTGCGGCCGAGGGCGCTGACGATGCCGGCCGTGACCGTGTTGTCCAGCTCGGCGGCCAGCGGCGAGCCGAAGGCCATCACCCACTGCCCGACGCGCACCTCCGCGAGGTCCCCGAAAGCAACCGCCGGGAGGCCGTCCGCGTCGATCTTGATGACGGCCAGGTCGCTGGCCGGGTCGGTGCCCACCACCTCGGCGTCGACGAAGCGGCCGTCGGCGAGGCGCACCTCCAGCTCGTCGGCCTGCTCGATGACGTGGTTGTTCGTGGCGATGTAGCCGTCGGAGCGGATGATCACACCCGAGCCGAGGCCGGACCGGAACTGCGGCCCCTCAGGGCCTTGCGGGCCGCCGAAGAAGTCCTCCCACGGCGTCCCCTCGAAGGGGTTGGGCACGCCCTGGCGGCCTTCCACCCGCTGCTCCGAGCGGATCTGCACGACGGTCGGCCCGACGGCCTCGGCCACGGCCATCGTGGCGTCTTCGAGCGCGAGCGCCGCGCCCGGCATCACGGGCGGCACGACGTTCTCGCGGGCGGCCGCAGCACTATCGGTGCCGATGCGGTCCGCCATGCTGAACACGTTTGCGCCCAGCGTGGTGAAGAAGATACCGGCCACGAAGGCGGCGGCGACGATGATGGCGATGGATGCTTTTCCTCTGACGCTCATGGCAGGGTCTGTATCTGGCGGCGGTCAAATGCACGGTGCTGTGTGCCGGAGTGGACAGCGACCCGGTGAGAGGAGGCCCGGAACGGGCACAGGTCTGCCAGCCTGGCACAACAGAAAACCACGAAAAAAACGTGCCGGGTTTGGGGTTTCGTATGGCTCCATGGGGGAGAATGTGCAGCCCCCCGGTACGGCGGCGGCGGCGGAAAGGATGCGGGCTGGAAAAGGAGGAGAAAGGAGGAAAAAAAGACGCGCAAGGATCCCTGAGGACCCGAGCGCGCCTTTGTGTGCTATCCTTCCCTTCGTGTCATCTCCTCAGCACACGCTATTAAATTGCACAGGTGCTCGCAGCGTTTCGGGACGGGCGGCAGCGTACCGATATCGTCACGATCCGGGGATGCCGGGCTCGGTCATCTCGCGCACGTCGAGCACCTGGTCCAGCTCGGCGTCGCTCAGCAACCCCATTTCGCGCACCACCTCCCGCACCGACGTGCGCTCGGCCGCAGATTTTTTGGCGACTTTCGAGGCCATGTCGTAGCCGATGGCAGCGTTGAGGGCCGTCGCGATGGAGGGGTTCAGTTCCAGCAGCTCGCGGCACCGCTCGCGGTCCGCCTCGATCCCCTCCAGGCAGTTGGCGCGGAAGGCGTCGCAGCCGTGCGCCAGAATCCCGATGCTCTGGAGCATGGCGTGGGCCATGACCGGCATCATCACGTTCAGCTCGAAGTTGCCGTGCTGGCCGCCGACGGTGATCGTGGTGTGGTTGCCCATCACCCGCGCGCACACCATCATCACCGCCTCGCTCATCACCGGGTTGACCTTGCCCGGCATGATGGACGAGCCGGGCTGGATGGCCGGCAGCCGGATCTCGGA
>JAWWAN010000067.1:0-11385 GCA_033721675.1 Rhodothermales bacterium
CCCGGAGACCCACCGGCTCGACTTCGTCGTGGACGGCGTGCCGGTACGCACCGTGGCTACGCCGGACGACCTGCCGCGCGGCCCGCTCCAGTATGCCGCCGCCACCTCGCGCGCGCTTTTCTTCAAGGTAGACGGAGACGACTTCGATGGGTACCTGGCCCGGCTCGACGAGGCCGGCCGCGTCGACGAGCGGTACGCGTTGCCCGGCCCGCCCTGGCGCCATGCGGGCCTGCTCCGCGCCTGGGGCGACTCGCTGCTGAGCCTCGCCGGCTACCGCCCCGTCATCGACGTGCTCCCGCCCGGCGGCACGCGCCTCGACACGCTGGCGCTGGCCGGGTTCGACTCGCCGATGCTGCCGCGCTCCTACGCCTTCCTGCGCGGCGATACGCACGCACCACCGCTGCTCTCCAGCGCCGCCGCGCCCGCCGGAGACCGCCTCTTCGTGCTCAACCTCCGCGCAGGCTGGCTCCGCATCGATGTCTACGACCGGCAGGGGCACCTCCAAGCCGTGCTCGTTCAAGAAGATCCGCAGTACGACCGGCAGTTCTTCCCGATGGACCTGGCCGTGCGCCGCGCCGAGGACGGCGCCTACGAGATCGCCGTCGCGGTGCCGAAGCCGAGGCCGGCCCTGCACCTCTACCGCTGGCCCGGGCGATAGCGCGCGGCATGCCACCGTGCCGGATTCTCGGCGATGTAGCGGCGGATACGATCCAGGGCGCGGCGGTGGCGGATGATATGCTCGTAGTAGCTCCGATGCCATGCGAACGCGGGATGCCCGTTACGACGGCACCAATGCGTGACGGCGGCTTTATAGGTGCGCACGATCACGCCCAGGCTATTCTTCGCAGGCGAGATGCGCGCATAATATGCTGGCGATCGGGATCCCTGGCGCCCTCCCGCGCCGGGCGATGCCGCTGCGCTTGCCGAGGGCGATGCCGCTGCGCTTGCCGAGGGCGATGCCGCTGCGCTTGCCGAGGGCGATGCCGCTGCGCTTGCCGAGGGCGATGCCGCTGCGCTTGTACGGGCGTTCAATTGAACGCCCGTACCGCTGCCGAGCAAGCCCGCATCCGCCTTCTGCAGCAAGCCCGCATCCGCCTCGCGCTGCAATGCCGCGCCTTCTTCTGGCGCTTCCGCCTCCTCTTCCCGGAGCAGGAGGATCCCGTGCATGTGATTCGGCATGATCACGAAGGCATCCAGCTCCACATGCGGCACGTGGTCAGGGATGCGTTGCCAGCATCGATGCGCGGCCTCGCCGATCGGGCTGCGGCGCATCCTCCCCTCCACGATTTCCCCGAACAGGCATCGCCGGTGCTGCACGCAGAGGGTCACGAAGTACGCCCCCGGCGCTGCGTAGTCGTAGCCACGCAGGCGGACGGACCGGCGCTCTGGCAAACCGGGCCGACTCATCGGATGCGTACCACGGCTCGGCTCGCGAGGAAGTACGCACCCCGCACCCGGATCAGGTAGAGCCCAGGGGGAGCCCCGCGGGCGTCGAACGTGAGAGCCTGCGCCTGCCCCGCCGCCATAGGCCCGTCGAAGAGCGTGGCCACGCGGCGGCCGGCCGCATCGAAGACGGCCACCTCCACCGGCTGCGCACGCGCCACGCCGAGCGAGAAGTGCAGGCGCCCGGCGAACGGGTTGGGATAGGGATTCGATAGCTGAAACGCCCCGGGCACCCCGACGGCCACCTCCACGACGGGCGAGTACGCGAACGTGCCGTCGTAGTCGATCTGTTTGAGGCGGAAGACGTGCTGGCCCGGCGGCAGGCCGGCCACCGTGAACCGGTAGTGCTGCGCCTCGCTGGTGGTGCCCTGCCCTTCGACGACGCCTTCCGCCCGCCATGCGCCGGTGCCCCGGCGCTGGACCTCGAAGCCGGCGTTGTTCGTCTCCGAGGCCGTCTCCCAGCGCAGCAGCACCGCCGCGCCGTCGAGCAGTGCCTCGAAGGCGATCAGTTCGACGGGGAGTTGCTGCCCCGCATTCTCCACCCCGGGCGAGGACACCATCGGGGTGCCGTCGGCGTCCTCGGCGGGCTTGGAGGCTCCGACGAACCCCACCGAGCCCGGCCCGGCCAGATCGCCCAGGCCCCGGTGCGCGAGGCCGGGGCAGGTGAGCGGAGCACCGTAGGCGTACGCGAAGACCACGTCGCCCGCCGAGTTCCGCAGCAGCACGGCGCCCGTGCCGTCCGGGATGTGCTCAGACGCCTCGCCGAACGTGTCGATGCCGTCGGCCGGCAGATCCTGGTCGCCGGGGTCGGGGGCGCCCTGGTCCGCGAGGACGAAGAACCCGAAGCCATCGTCTGCGGCCGCCCCGTCGTCGACGATCGCGAAGGGGCCGAGGGGGTGCGTGTAGGTGGTGCCCGTGCAGTTCGTGATCTCGATCTCGTACCCGCCGAGGGCCAACCCGACCGGCCCGGCGAGTTCGACGAACTCGCCCTGGTCCGTGCCGAGCGGCCCGCCGTCCGAACCGGCATCGCTGAGGACTTCGTTGATCCAGAGCGGCAGCAGCGCGGCGCAGTAGGCCGCCTGCACCGCGTCGTTCGGCGCGCCCTGGGTGGCCGTTCCGGCGCCGCTATTGACCGCGTGGTCGTCGTCGCCGAAATCGGCCTGCTCGTCCGTGTTGACGAAGCGCGCGACCTCGCCGCTCCCGAGCGCACCGCCGGCCCGGGCGCCGGGGCTCGTGGCCGCCGCCGCTTCGAATGCCGAGCCGGGATCTGGCGTGCCGTGATAGAGGATGTGGACGTGGTTGCCGGTCGCGCCCTGGGCGTCGAGGAGTTGCACGCCGTCCGCGCCGGCCAGGATGGTGAAGGAGCCGGTGGCCGAGAAGAGCGCCGCGTCCTCTTCGCCGACGACCACCACCCCGTCGCTGAAGTCCACGTCGGCAGAGGTGCCCTGGTTCATCTCGATCACGATCAGATAGCCGGCGCGCACGTTCTGCCAGAGCGGCGCCGCGGCCGAGAACGTGATCGTGCCGCCGAGACTTCCGCTGCCGGTGAAGTCGCGCAGGCGGTAGCCGCCGAGTTCCAGGCCGTCGGCCAGCACCTTCAGCTCGACGAACTCGCCGGTGGACGAGCTCTGGTTCAGATATTCGTTGACCACGACCGCCTGCGCGTGTGCCGTGAGCACCGCGACGGTACTCAGCAGGAGCCAGCCCATCCGCTTCATCGCACCCCTCGGTTTGTCTGACGCCGGGGCCGCCCCGTGGGCCGCCCTCCGATCCTATCCTCCGGAGAGCCTTACGGATCGCAGGGATCCCTTCCAAGGATCCTCCGGCCTCCCTAAACGGGAAGAGGCCCCGGCGTCGTTGCCGGGGCCTCTCGGCCGGTGGTGGGCAGGGGGGTCTACGCCCTCCCCAGGGGGCGGGGAGGCTCAGTTTGCGCGCGAGCGGCGGCCGAACTCGACCCACAGCAGCAAGCCGCGATCCGAGGTGCCGAACGGCTTGCCGGCCTGCTCGTAGAGGGGGCGGATGTGCCAGGCCAACCCGTAGAGCCGGAACTGTAGCGGCGCCGACGCCATGCCGGCGACGGGGGGTGCCTGCCGCCGCGTGTACGGCCAGGCCGCGTTCCGATAGCTGTATCCGTTCCGGGTGGGCTTGCGATCCATACGGGGTCTCCGTTTGCCCCGTGTATCGACTCCCGGCGTAAAAACTTCAACGGGATCGCGGCACCGGAGGACCCGCACGGACGCGCCGCCGGATCACCCGGCAGGGGGCTCGGGCAGGTAGGGCCGGAAGCCGGTCTTGGCATACCGCTTGCCGTCGTACTCCTCCAGCATGCCCTCCTGGAAATAGGTGCGGACGTGCTCGGCGGCCTCCGCTTCGGTCATGCCGAAGCGCTCGGCCGTCGCCAGCACCGCTTCGAGGTCGAACTGCTCCGGCAGCACCTCGAAGAGCACGATGGCCCGGTCGCTGATGGGGAGGTCCAGGGGGCGCATCAGGCGCGGCTGCCGGGCGTACTGGCTGAAGAGCAACCGGCGCAGCATCGCGTTCTCGACCTGCTCGGCCTTGAGCTGGGCCTTCAACTCGTCGATCTCGCGCTGCGGGGCGTCGGCGGCGGGGCGCTCGGGCATCAGAACTCGGTGCATGGGGCGGCTTGCTATGGTGAAGAGAGGCGCCCTATTATATCGGCGGCCACAGGGCCGGTTGTAAACGCTCTCGTGAACGCATCCCGCGCGCCCCGGTGCCCGGCGTGCCGGATCCCCGTATGAATTCGATCCTCATCCCCGTCAGTCTGCGCGACACCTCCGTCGCGCTCGTCGAGCACGCCGCGCCCGTGGCGGCGGCTTTCGGCGGCACGGTATGGCTGCTGCACATCTTCAGGACGGCGAGCTTTCTCGCCACCAACCGGGTGCCGCCGGAGTTGAAGGAGCAGCGCGACCGGGAGCTGGCGGAGATCCATCGCGGCCTCGACGAACTCGCCGCCCTGCTGACGGTGCACGGGCTGAAGGTCAACCCGTACGTGCTGAACGGCCAGGACCCCGCCGACCTGATCCTGGAGCAGGCGGAGGCCGTGCAGGCCGACCTCGTGGTGATGGGCTCGCACGGGCGCGGAGCCCTTCTGGAGACCCTCCTGGGCGACGTCGCGCACGACGTGTTGCGCAAGGCGCGCTGCCCCGTCCTCGTGATCCCCTACGCCCTCCTCAAAACGGCCGAGGACGCCGCAGAGGACGGCGAGAAGCGCGGTTGACGGGCCGCACCGTCAGGGCGTGAGCCCGACGGCGGCCAGCCGGCGCCGGAACCCCGGGTGCGGGTGCAGGGGGCGCCACCGCGGATCGATCTTCAGGAACGCGAGCGAGTGGGATCGCTCTGCGTAGGCCCGGTCGAGCCACGCCACCGCCGCGCCGGCGTGCCCGAGGGCGGCATAGACCGCGGCGATCTCGTAGGAAGGCACATAGCCCGCCGCCCCGCCGCCCTCCACCTCCTCCAGCAACGCCTCGGCGCGCCGCCGGTCCCCGGCGACGGCGTACGCACGGGCCAGCGCCGCCACGACGATCGGATCGCGCCCGGAGAGGCCCACCGCATGGCGCAGCGTGTCGACGGCGAGGTCGGTACGCCCCTGTAGCTCGTAGGTCTGGCCGAGCCACAGATAAGCGAGCACGAAGCTGCGGTCCATCTCCAGCGTGCGCCGGAATTCCTCGACGGCCTCGTCGTAGCGTCCTGCGTAGGTGTAGGTCCACCCGAGCGCCGCCGCGTTGATGAGCGAGAGTGGATCGAGCGCGAGCCCCCACTGCATCTCGCGCGCGGCCTCCTCGAACCGGCCCATCGCCGTCAGGTAGTTGGCGTACCACTGGTGTGCGACGGCGTAGCGCGGGTTCCGCTCGATGGCGCGCCGGAACTGCCGCTCGGACTCCTCCCAGTCCCAGTCGTAGTAGAGCGCGACGTAGCCGAGCGCGGCGTGTGGCTCGGCCATGGACGGGTCGATCTCCAGCGCGCGCTGCGCCGCCGCCCGCGCCTTCGGGAACGCCTCGCGCGGCGGCTGCCAGTCGTAGAACCCGAGGATGCAATAGGCATCGGCCAGGCCGGCGTAGGCACGTGCGTAGGTCGGCGCCCGGTCGATGGCCTGCCGGAAGTGGTCCACGGCGCGGTGCAGCCCTGCAGCGGTGCGCTTGTTCCAGAAGTAGCGCCCCTTCAGATAGTGCTCGTAGGCCACCGGGTCGAGGGCGGCCCACGCGGCAGCGGCGAGCGCCTCACCGCCCAGCCGCCCCTCCAGCGCACTGGCGACGGCCCGCGCGATGTCGTTCTGGATGGCGAGGACCTCTTCCAGCTTCCGGTCGTAGGTGCCGGACCAGATCTGGAGCCCGTCGGCAGCCCCGACGAGCCGCACGACGATGCGGAGGTCCTCTTCGGAGCCGAGCAGGCTGCCCTCCAGCACCGTCGCCACACCGAGCCGCCGCCCGACCTCACGGACGTCCACCGGCCTCCCCTGGAAGGCGAACGACGACGTACGGGCCGCCACCCGGAGCCCGCCCACCTGACCCAGCGTGTGGATCAGCTCTTCGGTCATGCCGTCGGCGATGTAATCGCGCCCGGGATCGCCGGAGAGGTTTTCCAGCGGCAGCACGGCCACCGAATCGAGCGCGGCGCCCTCGCTGCTGCGCAGCAGCCCCGCGCCGATCCAGAGCGCCCCCAGCAGCACGGCGATGCCCCCGGCGAGCGCGGTGTAGCGCCGCCACCGGCGCCCCGACCGGCGCGCGCGCCCGGCCTCGCTGCGTTCCCCCCCGAGAGCGCCGAGCAGCGCGTCCATCGTCTGATACCGGGCTGCCGGATCCTTCGCCAGCGCCCGGTCGACCACCTCGGACAGCGCCTCGCCCACCTCTGGCCGCAACGCCAGCACCGGCTCCGGCGCCGCTTCACGAATCGAATAGAGTACCGCCTGCTCGCCCTCGCCCCGAAACGGACGGCGCCCGGCGAGCATCTCGTAGAACACCACGCCCAGCGCCCAGATGTCGGTGCGTGCGTCGACGGTGTCGCCGCGCGCCTGCTCCGGGCTCATGTAGGAGACGGTCCCCAGCCTCGTCCCCGCCCGCGTCAGGGTCACGTCCTCCAGCTTGGCCAGCCCGAAGTCGAGCAGCTTGACCCGGCCGCCGGCGGTGACCATGACGTTGGCCGGCTTGACGTCCCGGTGGACGATGCCGGCGGCGTGGGCGGCGGCGAGCGCCTCGGCGATCTGGCGGGCGAGGTGGACGGCCTCCTCCACGGGCAACGGCCCCCGGCCGATCTTCTTCTTGAGGGTCTCGCCCTCGTAGAAGGCCATCGCGATGAAGAGCTGGTCATCGCCGGTCTGGCCGATCTCGTGGATGGTGCAGATGTTGGGATGGTCGAGCGCCGAGGCCGCCTGGGCTTCGTGGAGGAACCGCTGCTTCGCCTCCGGGCTGGCGGCGAGATGGGGGGGCAGAAACTTGAGCGCCACCGGCCGCTGGAGCGTCGTGTCGAGCGCGCGGTAGACGACGCCCATGCCCCCACCGCCGAGCTTTTCCTGAACCTGGTACTGTGCGACGGTGTGCCCTTCGAGCGGCGCGGCGCGGGGGCGTGGCCCGCCGAGGGGGCCGGCGAAGGCCTCGGCAAGGGCATCGATGGGGCCAAGGCCATCGTGGGCCTGAAGCAACGCGGCGACCTCGTCCCGCAGGCCGGGATCGCTGCGGCAGGCTTCGTCGAGGAAGGCTGCACGCGCCTCGGGCGCGAGCGGGAGGACGGCGGCGAGCACGTCCTGGATCTGTCGCCAGCGTTGCGGGGTCATCGGGCGGCGCGGTTTCAGGGGCGATCGTCGCGGAGGGCACGGTTGAGCCACGCGCGCGCCATCGTCCAGTCCCGGCTGACCGTAGCCGGCGAGACGCCCAGCGCCTCGGCCGTCTCGTCGAGGCTCAGGCCGCCGAAGAAGCGGCACTCGACGACGCGGCTCTGGCGCTCGTCCAGCGCGGCGAGCCGCGTCAGCGCCTCGTCGAGCGCCAGCAGTTCGTCGGCCCGGTCGTACGCCACCGCCACGGCGTCGTCGAGCGGGACCGCGTGCAGGCCCCCGCCGCGCTTCTGCGCCTTCCGCCGGGCGGCGTAGTTGATCAGGATATGCCGCATGACGCGAGCGGCGAGCGCGTAGAAGTGGGCCCGGCTCGGCCACGCCACGGTCTCTAGCCGGGCGAGCTTCAGGTAGGCTTCGTGGATGAGCGCGGTGGTATTCAGGGTATGGTCCCGCCGCTCCCCCCGCAGCTGTGCGTGCGCCAGCCGATGCAGTTCATCGTAGACGGCCGGGAGGAGCCGCTGGAGGGCCTCCGGGTCCCCCTCGGTCCACCGGGCCAGCAGTTGTGAGACGTCGTTCTGATGCTCCATCGCACCGACCTCCGGACGGCATCGAACCGCCCCATTGGAACGTACGGTGCCCCTCCCTCTTCGTCAAGCCGTGCGCGGGTGCGCCGCCGGCCGGCGCGCTCCCTCGGGCGCCCGCATTTTTTTTGCGTGGCGTGAGGGAGGGCGCGGGGTTTTCCTGCTGAAGCCTGTGAGCGGGTTCACCGCGAAGCATCTTTAACCAGTATGGAGGCACCGTATCATGACCTACTCGAACCGTCTTCTGACCGTCCCCCTGGCCGTGCTCATGCTGGCCGGGTGCGACCAGAGCGGAAACGACGCCACCCCCGTCGAGCGCGAGCTGAGCGCCCTGCGCGCGGCGACGGCCGCCTACGCGAACTTCGACGCCGCGACGGCCGCCGGCTACACCGTCCGCGCGACGGACCACTGGGCCGGCATGGGCATCCACTACCTGAACCCCGACCTGCTCGACGACGTGTTCGAGCACGAGCGGCCGGAGATCCTGATGTACGTCGAGCAGCCGGACGGCCGCATGGAGTTCGTCGGCGTCGAGTACGCCGTGCCCGTCGATCTGGAGGATCCGGCGCCGGCGCCGGAGGGGTTCACGGGCGATGCGGACGGCTGGACCATCAACGAGCAGTTCGGCCTCTGGACGCTGCACGCCTGGGTGGTGCTCGACAACCCGGACGGCGTCTTCGCGCCGCACAACCCCCGGGTGCCGTGACTCGTCCGCCTTCTGCCCACCCCGTCCACGACCCTCCCGCTCCTACCCGGAGATCCATCATGCCCCGGTACGTGATCGAACGCGAACTGCCCGGCGCGGGCAGCCTGTCTCCGCAGGACCTGCACGCCATCTCACAGACGTCCTGCAACGTCCTGAACGAGCTGGGCCCCCAGATCCAGTGGCTTCAGAGCTTCGTGACGGACGACAAGATCTATTGCGTCTACATCGCCCCGAACGAGGCGCTGGTGCGCACCCATGCCGAGCGCGGCGGCTTCCCGGCGAACCGGATCTCGGAAGTTCGTACCGTCATCGACCCCGTGACGGCCGAGTGAGGCTGCGGTGCGGCACGCCGGCCTTACTCCTGCGAGGGCCGGCCCTCACGCCGGCGGCGGCGCCGTCCAGCCGCCCAGCACGGTGCCGTCCTGGATGCGGTAGAAGCCGAGGTCCTGCCCCGTGCGGAGCTTGGTGACGTAGAGGATCTGGCCGGTGTGCATCGAGAAGTGCTCGACGACGTGGTAGACGGCCTGCAGGACGGTCACGTCCAGCCCCTGGATGCGCCGCGTCTCCAGCAGGTCTCCCGCCGTGAGGCCGGCGAGGACGGCGTCCACGGCGTCGAGCGCGTCGCGGAGGCGGGCCCGGAGTGGGGCGGCGGGCATCGGCCCCCGCGCCTCGAACTCGGCGGGGCGATCCCGCACGTCCTCCCCTCCCCCGACGCCGTGGACGATCCACTGGCGGATGTTGCCGGCCAGGTGCAGGATCAGGTTGCCGACGCTGTTGGAGGCTTCGTTGGGGCGCCACCACAGGTCCTCCTCCGAGAGCCGATCCAGGCACCCCTCGATGCGGGGCAGGTAGTCGTGGCGAAGATAGTGGCGAGACGCGTCGAGGAAGGCGCGGGCGAGGGCGTCCATGGCGCTGGCGGGATTGGGGCGGATGGCGGATGGCAGCGGGACGAGCGGGCCGCGCCGGGGGCGCAGCCGGAAGGGGACCGTCGAGGGCGGAGGAGGGCGGTGCCCGGCCTCCGTCCTGCCGATCCCTTCAGAACGTCGCTGACGGATGCGCGGGAAGCAAGGGAGCGGCCGCGTTTCGGCTGCATTTTATCTGCCGATTGCGTAGCATAGATACGGTCTTTTCGTCCCTTCCCTGCCGGGGCGGCTTTCTGGTCGTGCGTCCCGCCTAGCGCCTTCGGAGGTCCGTCATGTCCCGATTCCGCTCCGCCCTGCTCTTCGTGCTCGCCACCGTCCTCGCTGGTCCGGCCGCCGCGCAGCTTCCCACGTACGGGCTGGCCGCGGCCGTAGGCGACGACGCCGTCTTCGTCGGCCAGCCGCTGAGCTTCGACGGGCCGGGGGCGGTCTTCGTCTTCGAGCGCGGCGCCGACGGCGCGTGGGCCGAGACCCACTTGCTGACCGCGCCGGACGGCGTCTTCGGCGACGGCTTCGGCGGCGCCCTCGCGCTCGACGGCGCCCGGCTGCTCGTGGGCGCCGCCAGCCAGTCGCCCTTCCCGAATGCACCGCCGCCCTCCGCCTTCGTCTTCGAGCGCGACGCCGACGGCCGCTGGCAGCGCACCGCCCGGCTCGTCCTCGACCCGCCCGTCCCCACCTTCGGCCTGCGCGTGGCGCTTGAGGGCGACGTCGCGCTGGTGAGCGCCTTCGCGGAAGACCAGATGGCCGGCGCGGCCTACGTCTTCCGCCATGCGAACGGCACGTGGACGCAGGAGGCCCGTCTTCAGCCGGCCGCCGCCGAGGCCGGCCACCGCTTCGGCATGGCCGTCGCGCTCGACGGCGGCCGCGCACTCATCGGCGCGCCCGGCGACGGCCCGAGCGGCGCCGCCTACGTCTTCCGCCACGACGGCGGCGCCTGGACCCAGGAGGCCCGCCTCGCCCACGACGACCTCGGCGAAGACGCCGGGCTGGGCAGCGCGGTCTACCTGCACGGGGACGACGCGCTCGCCGGAGCGCCCGGCGCCGAGACCGTGGCGCTCTTCCATGCCGAGGGCGACGGCTGGATGCCGCACGGCGCGCTCCAGCCCTTCGTCGCTACGCCCGGCTTCGGCAGCGCCCTCGCCGTCACCACAGACGGCATCCTCGTCGGCGCGCCCGCCGGCACGAGCCAGCCGGGGGCCGCCTACCTGTTCCGCCACGACGCCGACGGGAGCTGGACGAGCGCCGCGCGCCTGCCCGCCACCGAGCCCCAGACCGCCGACCTGTTCGGCTCCGCGACGGCGGCACGCGGCGACCGCGCCGTGGTGAGCGCGCCCGGCGGCGACTACAGCCTCGGCCGCGTCTCCGTCTTCGAGCGCGACGCCGCCGGCGCCTGGCACGAGGCCGCCGTGCTGTTCTCCACCACCGACCCCATGGCCTCCGTCACCGGCGAGCCGAGGCCCTGCCAGGGCGGCGAGGCCGCCGCCTTCGGGTGCGATCGCGTGGACCTCATCTCGTTCCTCTCCGTCGAAGACCTCGGCGGGCGGCGCGGCGTCATCGTCAACGACCTCTGGGGATGGACCGACCCCCAGACCGAAGGCGAATACGCCGTCGTGGGGCGCAACGACGGGACCGTCTTCATCGACCTGAGCGATCCTGCGAACCCCATCTACCTGGGCTTCCTGCCCCGTACTGAAGGCTCCCCCGCCGCCACCTGGCGCGACGTCAAGGTCTACCGCGACCACGCCTTCATCGTCGCCGACGGGTCCGGCGCGCACGGCATGCAGGTCTTCGACCTGACGCGCCTCCGCGACGTCCAGAACCCGCCCGTGACGTTCACGCCGGACGTCCGCTACGAGGGCATCGCGAGCGCCCACAACATCGCGATCAACGAGGAGACCGGCATCGCCTACGCCGTCGGCAGCAGCAGTGGCGGCGAGACGTGCGGCGGCG
>JAWWAN010000068.1:0-11274 GCA_033721675.1 Rhodothermales bacterium
AGATCGTGGGGCTGATGGGCACCTCGGCGTGGTATGCCCCGGGTGCGGCGGCGGCCGAGATGGTCGAGGCCATCGTCAAGGACTCGGGCCGCGTCTTGCCGTGCGCCGTCTGGCTCACCGGCCAGTACGGCCTGAGCGACCTGTTCATCGGCGCCCCCGCCCGCCTCGGCCGGCGCGGCGTCGAAGAGATCATCGAGGTCGAGCTGGACGACGACGAGCAGGCGCTGATGCACGAGTCGGCCCAGCACGTCCGCGACAACCTCGCGGCGCTGGAGCGGCTGGAGACGACGGCCTAGCCGCACCCCCCTGTGTATCGAACGAACCGGCCTGAGCGGGCGCACGTGCCCGTTCGGGCCGGTGTGCGTACCAGAACCCCTCCTCACGCACAGGGGTGTGCACAACCCCGTCCTCTGAGCACGCCGTCCGTACGCATGCCCGACGAACTCTGGCTCCGCCGCAAGCTGACGCTGCGGGCGCACGGGCGGCAGGTGGTCTTCGTGAAGAAGCGCCAGGAGAGCCTGGAGCACGTGCTGATGAAAGCGTTCCTCTGGGCACTCTACCTGCCAGACTACCCGGACCTCACCGTGGAAGTCGGCATCGGCGACAAGTACAAACCGGACGTGGTGGCGCTGGACGCCCACGGGCGGCCCGTGTTCTGGGGCGAGGCCGGTAAGGTAAGCGCGGCCAAGATCGCCTCGCTCGTGCGGCGGTACCGGGGCACCCACTTCGCCCTCGCCAAGTGGAGCATGGATCTGGCCCCGCTCCGCGCCCTCGTCCAGGGCACGCTCGACGGCTACGCCCGCACGGCTCCGTTCGATCTGCTCTCGTTCCCCCGCGATAGCGCCGCGCGGTTCGTCGACGCGCGCGGGCACATCGCGATCTCGCCGGAAGAGGTCGAGCGGGTGCGCCTCGGGTGAAGCGGCCGCCTCCGGCAACCATCGGCGCGTACGGGCGTGTCATCCAGGGACCCCTTCACCGCCCCACCGGCCCCATGCCGCGCCTCGCTGTCACCCTGATCCCGCTGCTGCTCGCCGGGTTGTTCTTCGCTGCCTGCGATGGCGGCGGCGACGAGCCCGACGCCCGCGTCAGCATCGTAGACCTCGAGCTGGGGCAGGGCCCCGAAGCCGCCGAGAACGATACGCTGCGCGTGGCCTACGAAGGCCGCCTGCAAGGCACCAGCGAGATCTTCGACTCGTCCGACCGGCACGGCGGCTTCATCGACTTCGTGCTCGGCGTCGGGCAGGTGATCGACGGTTGGGAGCGCGGGCTGCCGGGGATGCGGGTGGGCGGCACGAGGGTGCTGACGATCCCGCCCGAGCTGGCCTACGGGCGCCGCGGCGCCGGCTGCTCGACGGACACGACGTGCATCGTGCCGCCCAACAGCACGCTCATCTTTCAGGTCCGTCTGCTGGCGCTGAACCCCGCCGATCCGCAGGTGCCCTGACGCCCTGCCGGGGGGGCTGCTGCCCCTGGAGCGCCTGGATCTGGCGGGTGAGCCGCCGGACCTCCTCCATCAGGGCCGGCCGCTCCTGGCGCGTGCAGGCCCGGTGCAGGAGCGCGGCGCGGCGTTGTTTCAGTCGGGTGAGCGAGCGGTGCATGGCGCGTGCCTGAGACGAGGCGAGCGAGCGATCACGGAAGCGTAGGCGCTTCCTCAGGCGCCGCTTCGAAGCGCGGCACGGGCGAGACGGCGTTGCGGCGTGCCAGCTCCTCGCGTAGCTGCCGCGTGGTGCGGCGCGAGCCGTCGTGGCTCCAGCCGGGCGGGCCGAAGAGATACCCCAGCCGGTCGCGCCAGGGCAGCGGCCGCCGCACATCCCGCCAGAGCGCGGCCCACTCGTGGAAGGCGATGCGGAACGGGTTGTACGTGTCGATGTTCGTCGTCAGCCCGTAGGTCGGCCGCTCTTCTTCCGGCTGGAACGTGCCGAAGAGGCGATCCCAGATGATGAGGACGCCGGCGTGGTTGCGGTCGAGATACTTGACGTCCGAGGCGTGATGGACGCGGTGGTGCGAAGGCGTATTGAACACCCACTCGATGGGGCGCGGCAACCGCCCGATGGCCTCGGTATGGATCCAGAACTGGTAGATCAGACTGACGGACTGGAGCGTCATGACCATCACCGGATGGAACCCCAGCAGCGGAAGCCAGAGCCAGAAGACGAAGCTGCCGCTGAGGTTGCCCGTCCACGTCTGGCGCAGCGCCGTCGAGAGGTTGTACTTCTGGGAAGAATGATGGACCACATGCGAGGCCCAGAAATAGCGGCTTCCGTGGCTGATCCGGTGAAACCAGTAGTACGAGAGGTCCTCGGCGAAGAACAGGAGCACCCAGGCGTACCAGCGGTCCGGCCCCAGCGCGTCCCGGAAGAAGCCGGTGGCGTCGTAGACGAACCAGTAGACGCCGAAGATGAAGGCCTTGACGACGAGGTTGGAGAGCACGTTGCCCAGCCCCATGGCGAGGCTGGCGAACGTATCTCGCACCTCGAAGAGCGCACGCTGGTCGAGGGCGCTGAAGACGGCCTCGGCGACGAGCAGGAGCAGAAACGCCGGGATCGCCCAGTTGACCAGGTTGGGCACCTCGAAAGACAGCTCGGGCACGGCGGGGCGGGGTCGGGTCGTTCGGCGCGGCGGGCCGCATGAGAACGGCCGGCCCGGCTCCCGGTTTCGGGGTCAGATCTCGATGCCGGAGTCCTGAAACATCGAGATGCCCACGACGACGATGATCACGATGTAGATCACGATGACGACCACGCCGAGGATCGCCAGGATGGCGTTGACGATGAAGTAGGTGCGGAGCTTCTCCATCATCTCGACGAGGTCCTGCCCCGTCGCCTTGCCGGCGGCATCGCCGGCCTTGTAGAGCAGCCAGCCCATCCACACCCCGAGCAACCCCACCAGCACGATCACAGCAGGCGCGCTGACGACCATGTTGAGGATGCCGAGAAACTTGAGCCAGCCGCTGGTGTCGCGGGCGGTCTGCTGGAGGCGGGCGAGGGCGTGCGCGTCGCCGGTGTAGGCGGAGGATTCCATGGGCGTGAGGGGAAGGCGATGGATAGACGGGGCGGCGGCGCGGCGTCTCCGGCACGGCACAAAGGTAAGAACCCCGCCGAACAATTCCTGCCTTCAGGCCCCTGCGGATCCTTGCCGGAACGCTGCCGTTGGCATCGCAAGCCGCATGGGCCGAATGCGAGTCCGCAGCGCCAGAATCTTCGCTATGGCGCCTCCCGCCCTCCCCCCCCGTCCACCTCCTCGCCGAACCGCTCGCGGCGTGCGCGGAGGTCAGACCACAGCGCCTCCGGGACGAGCGCGGTCACGGCGTCGATGGCGGCGGAGAGCGGGCCGGAAGGCGTGCCGAAGCAGCGATGGGTCACCTCGGTGTCGGGCGTGCGGACGGACAGCGTGTGGATGCAGCCGCCGACGGCCTGCGGACCCGACGGGCGGCTGACCGAGGCGACCAGCAGGTCCTGGCCAGAGAGGAGGTCCACGACGCGCTGCCATGCCGCCGGCTCGGCCTCGAACGGCTCGATCCAGAGCGGGGCCCCCTGGAACGGGTAGCCCGGCCGGAAGCGGATGCGCCCGCGCGGCTCCGGCCCGGCCTCGACGACGTACTCGTAATAGTGGGGGGGCGGTACGCGGCCTTCCTGCCAGGCGTACCGAACATACGGGGGCTTTTCCATCGGTGCATCCCTGTTGAATGTACACGGCCGCAGGCCCTTTTCGGCCCTGCGAACCCCTATTATAGGGCACGGGATCCCTACGTGGCTCCATCCTCTGCTCACCCAACGTCTTCACTCCATGAACCGGGACACCCTGATCGAGCGCCTGCACGAGACCACCCCGTGGGACGTGCTCATCATCGGCGGCGGCGCCACCGGCCTCGGCGCCGCCATCGAGGCGGCGGCGCGAGGCTACCGGACGCTGTTGCTCGAACAGCACGACTTCGCCAAGGGCACTTCCAGCCGCAGCACCAAGCTCGTCCACGGGGGCGTCCGCTACCTGAAGCAGGGCAACATCGCGCTCGTGCTGGAGGCGCTCCGCGAGCGTGGACGCCTGCTCCAGAACGCCCCGCACCTCGTCCGTGACCTCCCCTTCGTGGTGCCGAGCTACGACTGGTGGGAAGGGCCGTTCTACGGCATCGGCCTCAAGGTCTACGACCTGCTGGCGGGCCGCGCCGGCTTCGGCGCCTCGCAGCAACTCTCCCGGGAGGAGACCCTCCAACGCCTCCCCACGCTCGAACCCGAGGGCCTGCGTGGGGGGACGCTCTACTACGACGGCCAGTTCGACGACGCCCGCCTGGCTATCAACATGGCGCAGACTGCCCTGGACCTGGGCGCCACCGTGCTCAACTACGTGCGCGTGGACGCCATCACGCACGCGAGCGACGTCATCGACGGCGTCGTGGCGCACGACGTCGAGGGCGGTGGGGAGTACACCCTGAAGGCGCGCGTGGTGATCAACGCCACGGGCATCTTCACCGACGCCGTCCGCCGCATGGATGACCCCGAGGCCCTGCCGATGGTCCGCCTCAGCCAGGGCGTGCACCTCGTGCTCGACGCCGCCTTCCTCCCCGGCGACACCGCCATCATGGTGCCCCGCACGGACGACGGGCGCGTCCTCTTCGCCATCCCCTGGCACGGCCGCGCCCTCATCGGCACCACGGATACGCCCGTGGAAGCCGCCACCCTCGAACCGCGCCCGCTCGCCGAGGAACTCGACTTCCTGCTGACCCACGCGGCGCGCTACCTTACCCACGACCCCGCGCCAGACGACGTCCTGAGCACGTTCGCCGGGTTGCGGCCCCTCGTGAGCCCCTCCCCCGGCACCGATACCGCGCAGATCTCCCGGGATCACACCCTGCACATCGCCCCCTCCGGCCTGGTCACCATCACCGGCGGCAAGTGGACCACCTACCGCAAGATGGCCGAAGACACCATCGACCAGGCGTCCATCGTGGGCGGCCTCGACGAGCGGGCGTCCGTCACGCGCGACCTGCACCTGCACGGGTGGGCGGAGAATGAAGAGGGCGCCGCGCCCGACCCCCTTGCGATCTACGGCGCGGACGCCCCCGCCGTGCGGGCCACGCTGGCCGAAGAACCGGGCTGGGGCGCCCCGCTGCACGACCGCCTGCCCTACCGGCGTGGCGAGGTCATCTGGGCGGCACGCAGCGAGATGGCGCGGACCGTAGAAGACGTGCTGGCGCGGCGCACCCGCGCCCTGCTCCTGGACGCCCGTGCCGCCGCCGAAGCCGCACCGGACGTGGCAGCCCTACTGGCCGGCGTTCTGGGGCGCGGCGCGGCGTGGCAGGAGAGCCAGACGCGGGCGTTCCGCCGCCTCGCCGACGGCTACCTGCTCTGAAAGCGTCAGGCCGCCCGCATCCGCAGCGCCCGGACAGGCGCCCGCTGCGTCCGATTGCGGCGGGCGAGGTCGAGGATGAGCCCATAGGCCAGCAGCACCCGGTCGTCCTCCGGATCGGGGCCGGGGCGGGTGGTCAGCCCCAGCCAGCGCGAGTCGCCCCCTACGGTCTGCATCCGGATCACACACACGTCGCGCCGGCCGCGCCGGACCGCCGCGAGGTGCCGCCCGAGGAGCGCCTGATCGTCCGGGTGGACGAGGGCGGACAGAGGCACGGAGGCGACCCCGTAGCCGCCCAGCCGGGCCAGTTCACGGGCGATGGCCGCTTCGAGCGCGCCGGAGTCGGGGAGGAGGCATTCGAAGGCCGCGTCGTAGGCGGGGAGAGCGAGCTCTTGTAGACGGCGCTCGAAGCTGCGGCGTGCGGCCGGAGACGGCACCGGGCGGGGTTCGGCGTTCATCATTCGGTATTCACAACACAAAACTCGGGGTGTCACGCTCCTGCGGAGCGGCATCCGCGGCGGCGTCGAGGAGGCGGCGCATCTGGGCGGCGGCGAGGAACAGCCAGTCCGGCCGCTCCAGAGGGGCTTCGGTGAAGCGGTGCACTTCCGCCGGGTCCGTACCGGGCATGGCCTGGAGCCAGTCGGCGAAGTGCGTGAGGTCGTCGGTCAGGTTCCACCACGCATCGCCGTGCCACAGATGCACCTTGGCCGCGTTGCGCCGCCGAGGAGACTGCACTGCCGCGAGCCGTTCGTCGAGCGCCGACGCCATCTCGGCAGCCGTCTCGGCGTCGATCAGCAGGGCTTGCGGGAAGAGGCCGGTCAGCCGGAATCGCATAGGAACAGGGAGAGCCTCGGCGGCGGGCGTACCGGCCGAGCGGCATTCTGGAATCCGCGCCGCCTGCCCCACCACCCGGTGGCCGGCGCGGCGAGGCGGCCGGCCACCGGCGGTGTAGACAGGTACCCAGTTGCAGGCACGGAGCGACGCCATGTACTGCGCCGACGGCAATGGGAGGCCCTGCCTCCAGCTCTTCAGGTCCTCTGCACTGAGGCAGCTCCCGTAGGCCGTCCACCCGGGTACTTCATTCATCCCGGCGTCGCAAAACCAATATCGTGACGCGGCGCCCTGACCCCAATGGGGAGGCCGCCCCGGCGAGCACTGGGAGAATTCCCTATACCCCATCGGGAGCGCCCGGAGGCGGCTGCCTCCACGGGCTATGCCCCGCCCCGGTCATCCCGGCGGGGGCGGCGACGAATGCTGCCGCACCACCCACTCGATGGCCTGCTTCAACAGCTCCCGCCCAGACCCGATGCCCATCTTCGCTTTGATGTGCTCCACGTGCGACTCGATCGTCTTCACGCTCAGCATCAGCTTCTCGGCGATCTCGCGGTGGGTCAGGCCCTCCCCGATCATCTGGTAGACCTGCAGCTCGCGGTCGCTGAGGCTGTCGATGGGGGTGGCGGCGCTCCGCTTGCCGGTCATGTTCATCAGGATCGCCGCCGAGACGGCGTCGCTGACGAAGATCGAGCCCCCGAGGACGGCGCGGATCGCCTTGATGACCTTGCGGGGGGCCTCCTGCTTCATCACATACCCGGAGGCGCCGGCCCGCAGCACGCGTTCGGCGTACGTCTCCTCGTTGTACATCGACAGCACGAGGATGAGCACGTCCGGCCACCGCGCCTTGACGTCGAGGATGAGGTCGAAGCCGCTGGTGGTCTTGAGGGAGAGGTCGAGCAGCACGAGGTCCGGCTGGAGCTCCTCGATCAGGGAGCAGGCCTCGTGGGCGTCCTCGGCCTCGCCGCAGACATCCAGCCCCGGCTCTTGCTCGATGAGCCGGCGAATGCCCTGCCGCACGATCGGGTGATCATCAACGAGGAGTATCTGTGGATTCATGAGGGTGTCGGTTCGTCGGCGATGGAAACGTCGGGGATGGGGAAGTCGCACTGCACGCGGGTGCCGCCCCCGGGGGCGGGCCGGAGGCTGAGCTGCCCCCCGATCATGCGGGCGCGGTAGTCCATGATACGAAGGCCCATGCCGCCGTGGCGAGACGCCCCCCTGGGCGGGCCGGGGCCGTCGTCTTCTACGGTCAGCATCGCGGCGCCCTGCTGCACGTCGAGGCGGACCTCCAGGTGCGTGGGGTCGGCGTGTTTGACGGCGTTGGTGATGGCTTCCTGGGCGATGCGGTAGACGTGCGCCGCCACCTCGGCATCGTGTACATCGAGGGGGGTCGGGCATCGGAAGCGGCACGGCACCGCGTAGAGGCGCTCGGCAGACCGCACCAGCTCGCGCAGCGCCCCGCAAAGCCCCTGCTGCTCCACGTCCACCGGGTTGAGCCCCCGCGCGAGCGAGCGCGACTGGCCGATGGCGCGCTCGACGAGGTCGGCGAGTTCTCCGGTTTCTTCGGTGAGCGTGGGGGCGTGCCGGGCGAGGTCGCTGTGGAGCGCCTGGATGCGGAAGCCGATGCCGGTGAGGAGTTGCCCCAGCCCGTCGTGGAGGTCCTGCCCGATGCGGCGCTGCTCGCGCCCGCTGATCTTGAGGATCTCCCGCTGCAACCGTTTCCGCTCGGTGATGTCGCTGGCCAGCACGAGCCGCGCCCGGCGGTCGCCGTAGATGAAGGCGTGCGTCGCCAGCTCGACGTCGATGATGCGTCCGTCTCGGGTGCGGTGCCGCCACTCGATGCCGCGTGCAGGCGCCTGGGGGTCTCGGTGCTTGAGGTAGGCATGCAGGCGCGGCAGGTCCTCCTCGGGCCGGATCGCCTCGATCGTCATCGCGAGGAATTCCTCGCGGCTGTAGCCGTAATGCGCCACGGCGGCGTCGTTGACGTCGAGGAAGCGCAGCGTGTCTTGGTCGAAGACCCACATGGGCAGCGGGTTGTGCTCGAACATCAGGCGGAAGCTTTGCTCGCTCTGGCGGAGCGCCTCCTCGGCCCGCTTGCGGTCCGTGACGTCGCGCGTGATGGCGACGAGGCACGGCTCGCCGGCGAGCTCGATGACTTCGGCCGAGACGAGGCAGTCCAGGGCGCGGTCCCCGCGCACCAGGAAGCGGGCCTCCATGTCCTTGATGTGCCCCTCTTTGCGGAGGGCGTCTGCCATCAGGCGGCGGTCCGTCAGAGACCACAGGCCAAGTTCTTCGGACGTCCTGCCCACGGCTTCCTCCCGCGAGATGCCGCTGAGCTGCTCGAAGCCGTCATTGACTTCGAGGAAGAGGCCGTCCCGCAGGCGGCTGATGGTGATGGCGTCCGGGCTGGCGCGGAACGCCCGCGCGAACTTCTCCTCGGAGAGGCGGAGCGCCTCTTCCACTTTCTTGCGCTCGCTGATGTCCGAGATCGACCCGCGCACGAACGGCCGCCCGTCCCGGTAGACGCGGGCCAGCCGCACCTCGCAGGGGATCTGCGTCCCGTCGGCCGCCTCGTGCAACCACTCGAACGTCGGCATCTCCCCGCACAGGGCGCGCCCGACGTACTCGGCGGCGACCTCCTCGGAGGGGCGCCCGTCGGGCTGGTAGGGGGGGCTCATGGAGGCCGGGCCGGTCCGGCACAGTTCTTCGAAGGAGAGCCCGTAGAGGCGCAGGGCCTCCGGGTTGCCATCCACGAAGAGGCCCATCTCGGGGTCGAAGACGACGATGCCGTCCGGGGCGTTATCGACGAGGTTTCGGTAGCGTTCCTCGCTCTCGCGCAGGGCGCGCTGGGCCTGGATGCGGTCCGTGATGTCTCGCACGACGCAGAGGATGACGTCTTCGCTCTGCGGCACGAACCGCGCCTCGAAGTGGCGCTCTTCGCCGTGCTCCTCGCCCAGTGTGTATTCGAGATGCTGCACGGCACCGGTTTCCATCGCCGTTCGCATCCGCTCCATCGCCGGCTCGGCGATCCGCCGCGGCAGTGCCTGGGTGATGTGCCTCCCCAGAAACTCGGACGGCTCCTGCAACGACCGGAACGTCTTGGCCGGCACGAAATCGCGGTAGAACCCCTCGGCGTCGAAGACGAAGATGGCGTCGGGGATGCCGTCGAGCAGGGCGCGGTTGCGGGCTTCGCTGGCACGGAGGGCCTCCTTGGCCGTGTGCTCGGCCGTGACGTCCACCAGCACGCCGTCGAAGTATTTCACGGTGCCGTCCGGGCCGTGGACGGCGCGGGGGTGATCCTGCACCCAGATCCGGCGGCCGTCCAGCCGGCGCAGCGCCAGCGGGCCGTCCGGCGAGCCGTCCCGGTCGACAGTTTCCAGATGCCGCGCCCGCCCGTCGGGGTCGACGTAGAGTTCCCGGACGTTCACCGCGCGCATGGCCTCGACGCTCTCGGCCCCGAACAGCTCGGCGATGGCCGGGTTGGCCTCCAGGACCCGCCCGTCCGGGCTGGTACGGTAGACGCCGACGGGCAGGTGCTCGATCAGCGTGCGGAGCTTCTCCTCGCTGACGCGGACGGCCTCCTCGGCCTCGCGGCGGGCCGTGACGTCGCGCATGAAGCAGAAGAATCCGTCCGGCTGGCCCCCCTGGTCGTACGCCTGAACGAGCAGCACGTGCTTGTAGAACACGCTGCCATCGCGGCGCAGGGCGCGCAGCTCACGCTCTCCCCGGCCGGTCTGGAGCATCTCCGCGATCGCCGCCTCGCCGATGGGGTGATCGTCTTCGGAGACGGTCACGCGCCAGGACTGCCCGACGAGCGCCGCCGGGTCGTCGTAGCCGAGCCACTGGGCATAGGCGTCCGGGACGATGCTGAACCGCCCTTCGTCGTCGAGCCGCGCGATGCCGGTCATGGCGTTCTCGACGGCCAGGTTGAGCTGCCGGATCTGCTCCTCGGCCCGCTTCCGCTCGGTGATGTCGGTGATGATGCCGTCGCGGCGGAGGGGCGTGCCGTCTGCATCGCGGGCGAGCTGCGAGCGGTCGTGCACCCACCGGACCTCCCCGCACGGGCGCACGATGCGGTATTCGAGATCGCAGGTGCCGTCTTCGGCCGCCGCCCCCTGCATCACGCGCTCGCGGTCGTCCGGGTGGATGCTGCGCTTCCAGAGGTCGGCGTCTTCCAGGAAGGCGTCCGGCGGGCGGCCATAGATGGCCTCGGCGGCGGGGCTGATGTAGAGCACCCGCCGGGTGGCGACGTCGAGGGACCAGACGGCATCCTGGAGGGAGTTGAGGATGCTGTCGAGGCGCTCCCGGCTCTCGCGCAACGCCTCGGTGGTCCGCTCCCGCTCGGTGACGTCGTAGATGGTACCGACGATCCACGTAGGCCGGCCGGCATCGTCCCGCTTGATCTCCGCGTGCAGATGCACCACACGGACCTCCCCGTCCGGGCGCACGATGCGGAGTTGCAGATCGTAGGGCGCCGTGCCCGCGAGGGCGGCCTCGCGCATGGCGAGGAACGCGTCCCGGTCGTCCGGGTGGATGCAGCCGAGCAGGTCTTCGTAGGGCGGCAGCTCGGCATCGAGGTCGAACCCGAGGATTTCGCAGATCTGGTCAGACCAGCGCAGGGTGCCCGTCTCCAGTTCGTGCTCCCAGCTGCCGAGCCCGGCCATGCGCTGCGCGTTCCGCAGGTGGGCCTCGCTCTCCTCCAACGCGCGGTCCGTGCGGCGGCGCTCGACGGCGCTGCCGAAGAGGCTCGCCGCCGTCGAGAGCGCATCGATCTCGCCGGCGGAAAGCGCACGCCCCTCGGTCGCGTCGTCGACGCCGAGGAATCCCCAGAACGTCCCGTCCGCGTGGATCGGCACCACGGCGGCCACCTCGGCCCCGGTCGGGCGCAGGATCGACTGCCAAGCTTCGGAGAACACCTCGAGGGTACCGGCCACGGGTACCCTGTTGAGGAGGGCGGCCAGCGTGGAGCACGGTTCGTCGGTCAGGGAGATCGAAGCCGGCAGCGGCGGCCGGTCCGCGTCGTCGTCCCAGAAGCACCAGAGCTCCACCGACGCCTCGGCGGCATCGTCGGAGTGGGAGTACAGGTAGGCGCGGCCG
>JAWWAN010000069.1:0-11230 GCA_033721675.1 Rhodothermales bacterium
GCGCGCGGGCGGCGCGCGCTTAAGCGGCGCGCGCCGCCGGTCGAAACTCAGCGTCGGGTGGCCGCCCCTTCTGCGCGGCCCCCCCCATGGACGTCTCCGCAAGCCCGCATCCTGCGCCGTGAACAACCCCGCCCTCGCCGATATCCTCGCCCAGCAGATCAAGAACGGCACGGCCGCCGTCGCGAAGCCGCGCGTGCGGGCGCCCATCGTGCCGCCGCTGCCGCCCATCGTCAAGACGATCGTCGAGTCCATCCCGGACTCGATGTACGAGGAGGAGCGGGTCCACTACATGGCCGAGCAGGTCAACTCGCTGCTGGAGAAGGACCGCGTGGCGCTGCGGCAGTACATGGAGATCTTCGTCCGCCGCACCGTGGACCTCGGCGCGTCGGACATGGACGCCGGCTCCTCCGGGTGCGACGGCTACTTCTGGTACCGCGTCGACGGCGACAAGCGGCGCTACGAGGAGCTGGGCACCTACACCCCGGAAGAGACGGACCTGCTGTTCCTCAACCTCCTCAACGAGCGCCAGAGCAAGGTCCTGCTGGAGGTCCAGTCCGTAGACTTCTCGTTCCAGCTGCCCGGAGACACGCCGGAGGGCCGGCCGCGCCGGTTCCGTACCACGTGTTACTTCGACAATGACCACCTGGCGCTCAACATGCGCCAGATCAACGAAGAGATCTTCCCCCTCAAGACGCTCGGCTTCCATCCCTTCATCGAGAAGGGCCTCATGTTCCGCCACGTCCGCGACGGGCTCACGCTCGTCACCGGCGTGACGGGCTCGGGCAAGAGTACCACGCTCGACGCCGTCATCGACGCCAACAACGAGGACGTGCCCGCCCACATCGTCATCATCGCCAAGCCCATCGAATACATGCACCCGTCGAAGCGGTGCATCGTGCGGCACCGCGAGGTGGGCAAGGACGTGCGGAAGTTCAAGGACGGCATCGTGCAGAGCCTCCGCCAGGACCCGGACATCATCGTCATCGGCGAGATGCGCGACCCCGAGACCATCTCGTCGGCGCTCGAAATCACGGACTCCGGCCACAAGGTCTTCTCTACGCTCCACACCATCAGCGCCGTCGAAACGCTCGACCGGATCATCGGCGAGTACCCCACCGAGGAGCAGGAGCGCATCCGCCTGCGCCTGGCCGACGTGCTGCGCTGCATCATCTCGCAGAAGCTCTGCCCCAAGGTGGGCGGCGGGCGCGTGCTCACCAAGGAGGTGCTCTGGATCGACGCCTCGGCGCGCGCCGCCATCAAGAACGGCAACACGAGCGAGATCTACCAGATGATGTGGGAGGGCGGTCAGCAGGGGATGTGCACCCTGGAGCAGGACCTGCTGCGCCTTGCCAAGCAACGCCTGATCACTCCGGAGACGGCCCTCGACTTCGCCAACAACAAGCGCCGCATGCAGCAGCTGCTGCGCTAGGCGGGCCCGCCTAGCGCCGTCTTAAGACGGCGCAGGCCTCTCCGATACTCCCCACAGTCTTTCCCAACCCCTGCGGCCAGCGTGATGGCATCTCGAAAGAAAAGTAAGCAGATCCTCGGCGTGATGGTGACGGGCCGGTCCGTGCATGCGGCCCTGCTCGAAGACGGCCCCGAGGGCCTGCGCGTCGTCCGCCGCTTCACGCGGCAGCGCAGCACGCGCCAGGGCCCCAGCCCCACCGCCCTCCCGGAGATGCAGCCCTCCGACGACCCCACCGATTTCTCCGTCCAGTTCACGGACACCGGCGGGAGCAGTCTGGAAAACATGTTCCTCGGGTCCGAGTTCGGCGGGATCGAGGGCGGCGGCTTCGACCTCGAAGGCGAGCGCACCGCGACGGTGACCTCGTTCGCCGTCGAGCTCGGAGACATCCTCTCGGAGATCGCCGAGGCCGGCCTGCCCGAGCCGACGCTGGCCTTCTGCGCCGCGGCTGCCGAGATCAACCAGACCGAGCTCATCGTGCTCGGCAAGGGCGGCGGCGACCCCGACAAGAAGCGCAAGAAGAAGGCCACCGCGAGCCGCTCGACGCTCCTGGAGCTGCTCACGGTGCAGCACAAGGGCGAGGTGGCCGAGGAGTGCGTGGCCTTCCTCCCGATGACGCCGTCTGAGGAGGGCGCCCCGCGCTACCTGGCCGTCTTCCCGAAGGCCCAGGACCCGGTGGCCTCCACCATCCGGACGATGCGCGAGCAGCAGGGCCGGCGCATCCCCTCGATCCGCCTGATGGACACCGAGGTGGCGCTCTACCTCGGCCTGACGCGGGCGGCGCTGGGTCTGGGCGCGGCTCCGGCCGAGGCCGAGGGGCCGCAGCACACGCTCGTCGTGCGCGCCGGCGCCGAAGACACACTCGTGCTCTTCCTCGAAGACGGCGTCCTCCGGCAGAGCGAGAACCTGCGCTCCCTGACGGCCTACGAGGCCCCCGAGACGATCTGTAGCCGCGTGCTGCTGCTGCAGGACGAGTACGGCATCAGCGAGATGCAGAACGTGCTGCTGCTGAGCGAGGAGCGCGAGGACGACCTCGTCGAGAGCTTCGAGATGTTCTTCCCCGACGCCCGCGTCGAGTCGATGCGCCAGTACGTGCCCGAGCTCGACGACGAGGCCGCCGGCGAGGTCTCGGCCGGGGCGCTGCTGCCCGCCGTCGGCGTGGCGCTGCGCCTCTCCGACGACGAGCGCTACCGCAAGGTCTTCGAGGACGTCAACCTGCTGCCGAAGCAGCTGCTGCGCCGCCGCATCAACATCCCGGTGACGTGGCACGTGCTGGCCATCTACGCGCTCCTCTTCTGCACGGCCCTCTTCTTCATGGCCCGCTACTTCACCTTCGAGAACCGCATCGACGAGATGCACCAGCGCATCCGCGCCGCCGAAGTCGAGGCGACGGACATCGACGTGGACGCCAAGGTGCTCCAGGCCCGCATCGACAGCCTCCAGGGCGTCCACAGCCAGTACATGCGCTCGCTCAACGTGCTCGAAGGGCTCCTCAAGGGCAGCGACAAGTGGAGCCGCGCCCTCGAAAAGACCTCGCGCCAGGTCTCGACGGTCACCGGCATCTGGATCGAGAACTGGAGCCCCCGCCAGAGCGGCATCGAGCTCGCCGGCACCGCCACCACGCGCGACCAGGTGGTGCTGCTGGCCGACCGGCTGGGCGGCGAGATCGCCACGCTGACGTTCTCCGAGATCCGCGAGTGGCCCGTCTACTCGTTCACCATGCGGGTGCCCCTGCCGGATGAGCTGCCCGAGGCGGCCCGCTTCCTGCGGGAGCGCGTGGCCGAGGCCGAGCGCCAGGCCGCCGAGCAGATTCCCATCGCCCCGACGTCCACCCCGTAGCCTGTCCCTCCCCACCCTGCGCGCCCCGGCATCGCCGAGGGCGCCCAGCCGGCCCCGATATCCATGCCGACCAAAGTCATCTATAACATCGTCATCCTGGCCGTCGTCTGGGTGGCCGTGCTGGTTGCCGGCATCTACATCACGATGGTCCAGCAGCCCGAAGAGCTCGCCCGCGTCGAGAAGGCCGAGAAGGTCGTCAAGCTGAAGCAGGCCGAGCTGGCCTCGCTGATGACCGAGCACTCGTCGTCGATCGAGCAGGCGGACGCCGCGCTGAGCCGCTGGCGCGCCCGCTACAAGGTCATCCCGGAGCAGCTCTCCGGCCCCGAGGTGATCGGCTACCTGAACGCCATCACGAGCACCGGCTTCGAGGTCTTCGACATCACCAGCAACGGCGTCAAGGGCGGCGAGGACTACCGCTTCCACAGCTACACCATCAGCGGGCGCGGCTACTTCACCGAGCTCTACCGCATCGTCTGGGAGCTGGAGAACAACCGGTACTTCTACCGCATCCCCGAGCTGACGCTCGTCCACATGGACATCGTCACCGAAGACCCGGACACGGGGAGCGAGGAGATGAAGGTCATGGTCTCGTTCCAGATGGAGCTCGACGCCATCTTCGGCGGCGCCGACGGCATGAGCGCTCCGCTGGAGGACGACCCCGCGCCCGAGGGCGAGGCGTCGCTGCCCGTCGCGCGGGCGCGCAGTGAGCTGCCGCCGGTGCCCACCGAGGTGCTGCCGGACCAGCGCCCCGCGCTCAACCCGTTCTTCCCGCTCATCATGGAGCGGATCCCGCCCAACACGTACGGCCGCATCAACGTCGAGCAGGCGCAGCTCGTCTCCATCGTCGGCGGCGAGGCCGTCTTCCTGGAAGGCGGGCGCTACCGCAGCGTCGGGCTGGGCGAGGACGTCTACCTGGGCCAGATCACCGACATCGACCCCATCGAGGGGCGCGTCGAGGCCCGGCTCAACAAGGGCGGCATCATCGACGCCGTCGAACTCTACCTCCAGACCGGCGACCGCAGCCGGCAGGCGCTGGGCACCCTCCGTGTGCCGCCTGCCGGAAACTGACCGCGCCTGCTCCCCTTCATCCCCCGCCGCACGCCCCCGGGCGGCCGAATGCCACCCCCAACCGATGACCCCGATGACGCCTCTCCAGAATGCTCGCTTGCTGGCCGCCGCCCTGCTGCTGCTGCTGGCCGCCGCGCTGCCGCTCGCTTCTCCGACGCAGGCACAGGACCTGCCGCCGCAGCGGCAGATCCGCGGCTTCATCCCGCCGGACCAGCTCGTCTCGTTCCGTTCCGAGACGCCCTTCTCCCAGTTCATCGACTTCCTCAACCCGATCTTCGAGCGCGTCACCGGCAAGCTCGTCGTCGACCCCGCCGAGCGCGTCGGGCCGATCGGCGTCGCCCTCCAGGGCGTCTACTACATGGACGCGCTGGAACTCGTGCTGGACTATAACGACCTCACGTTCCGCGAGACGGACCGCTACTTCATCATCGAGGACCTCCCGGACGACGTGGCGGTGCAGGTGGACCTGCCGGGCGGCCAGCTCGCGGCCACTCCGGAAGTGCCGGCCACGCTGGACACGCGCGAGATCGAGATCAACGCCGTGCTCTTCTCCGTCAACCGCAGCCGCGCCCGCGACCTGGGCATCGACTGGAACGTCTTCTTCGGCGGCGAGACGGCCTCCGGCGGCGGCGGCGGCGACGGCGGCGGCTCCAACGGCGGCGGCAGCGACGAGGAGGGCCTCGGCGGCACCACGCCCCGCTTCTTCGTCAAGACCGACGACCTCGCCGACGCCGTCGACGACTACCTGCTGATGCCCGACCAGTTCAACGTCGCCACGCTGACGCGGTTGTTCCGCGTGCTCGAGAACGAGGGCGCCGGCGAGACCATCGCCAACCCCAGCATCAGCGTGCAGAGCGGCGAGAAGGGCCGCATCCAGATCGGCACGGACTTCCCGTTCGTCACGCGCGACTTCTCGGGCAACTCCGTCGTCCAGTTCGTCTCCACGGGCATCATCGTCGAGGTCACCCCGACGCTGCTCAGCGAGGCCATCGTGGACACGGTGGGGGCGCCCGAGATGGACTTCATCCACCTCAACGTGCAGGTGGAGAACTCGAACGGCCAGATCTCCGGCGCCGGCCCCATCGTAGACCGCTCGACGGCCAACACGCAGGTGCTCCTGCTCGATGGCGAGCAGACCGTCATCGGCGGGCTCTACACCACCGACGAGACCGTCAGCCGCCGCGGCATCCCGATCCTGAAGGACCTGCCCTGGTGGTTCTTCGGCATCCGGTACCTGACGGGCGTGACGCAGACGACGAAGGTGCAGCGCGAGCTGGTGATCCTGCTGCAGGCGCGCCTCGTGGATCAGCTGCAGGCCCGTGCCGCCCGCCCGCTCGAGGGCGAGCTGCTGGAGCGCTGGCGCCGCCAGGTGGAGCAGCGCATCAAGAACGCCAGCGCCGAGTGCGACCCGTCCTTCGGCGAGGTCTGCGAGGGCTCGCAGCGTTAGCACCGCGCGCCACGTACACGACGCACGAAGGGGAAGGCACGGCGCCTTCCCCTTCGTGCGTTTTGCGAGGGCAGGAACTCCGCGGTGGCTCAGGCGACTTCGCTGAGCGCGAGGACGGCGGGAGCGCGGTAGACGGGGCGGTGGCGGTAGGCGGGGGCGCTGCGGGGCCGCAGCACGGCGTCGAGCCGGCGGTCCAGCGTCCAGTCTGCCAGGAGGGTGACGAAGCCGTCCAGCGCGGTGCGGAGCCGTGCGCCGGCGACGGTGCTCACACTCTCGGCGGCGAGGGCGGCCAGAAGCAGGGCCGCCCCGCCGAGCAGGGCGGGCGCCGCCGCCGTGAGGACGGCGGCCGGCACGGCATAGAGCCAGCCTCCCACCAGGGCCGCGAGCCACAGCGCGTCTACCGGAAGGCGGGGCGGGAAGAGCATCGCCAGCGTGCGGCGATAGAGCCTGCGGAAGTGCACCTGCCGTTCCTGGTAGAAGCGGGACGCCGGGGGCGGGGCGGCCGTGTAGCGATGCAGGCCGTGCAGGACGAGGCTGCGCCGCCACAGATGCTGGCGGCGGCGGAGGCATACCGCGAGCCCCTCGGGCGGCGGGCCGTGGCAGACGAACTGCTCCTCGAGCGCGAGCTGGCGGAGCCCGTTGCGGGCGTGCACCCCCTGCGCGATCTTGCGCACGAGGAACCCCACGAGCCCGGCCAGGAGCACCATGCTGAACCAGCCTGCACGCGGCGTCGGGAGGAGGAGCACCGCGGCGGCCAGCGTGGCCCCGCCGCTGGCGATGGCGGCCCAGAGCATGTGGCGGAGCCGCCGGCGCAGCAGAGCGACGTGCGAGCGAATCCGTCGGGTCATGGAGGGGCGCGGGCCGAGAGTGGAGCGGGGAAGGGGGGCTATCATACTAAAATGGAAGCGGTTACGCAACATGCCCCCTGCCGCAGGCGGCGAAAACTTCGTGCAGCCGCCGTGGGGGCGGGGCGAACCTCGGCGGCGGCGGGGCGTGGGAGGGAGGCTGGTTCGCTCCATCCCCCACGTGCCCGGATCTCCCCGCGCCCCGATGCCGCCCTCCTTCGTCGCTCGTATGCCCGGCTGGCTGGCCGGGGGGTGCCTCGTGCTGCTGGCGGCCTGCGGCAGCGTCTCCGTGCCCGAGGCGGAGCAGCGCCCGACGCCGGTGGCCCCGCGCTGGAACGCCGCCCAGCTCCGCGAGCATCTGCGCTTCCTTGGCGGGACGGGGCTGGCCGAGCAGCCGTCGGACGCGCGCGGGCACGCGCTCGCCGCGGCGTACGTCGCCGCGCGGCTGGCCGAGTTTCGGCTCCAGCCGGTCCTCCACGACTCGTTCCAGGTTCGCTACGCCCCGCCGCCGCAGGAGGCCCGCACGACCCTGGGGTACGTGGCAGGCAAGCATCCCGAGCGGGCCGCCGAAGCGGTGCTGGTGGCGGCCCGTCTGCGCCCTGCCGCCGGCGGGGTGGCGCGCGCAGCCGCCCCGCCCGGCGTGGGCACGGCGGCACTGCTCGAGCTGGCGCGGCTCTACGGCACCACCGCCCGGTACGGGAATGTACCCGAGCGCACGCTCCTCTTCGGCGTATTCTCCGGGGGCGGCGAGCCGCTGGCCGGCCTCCGCCAGTACCTGCGGTATCCCCTCTGGCCGCTGGACCGCACGCGGGCCGTCGTCTTCCTCGGCCTCGATCCGGCCGAAGAGGCGGCCGTGCGTACCCTGCTCGCCGAACACGAGCTTCCGCTCTTCGCCGTCGCCCCCGACTCGCTCCGGAACGCTCCGGCGCCGGCCGTGCAGGACCCGACCCCCGGCGACCGCCGCCGGGGTGACGCGGCGGCCACGCGCTCTTCGGCCCTCATAGCGGCCGGCGTGGGGCAGGCGCTCGCCCTGGCCGACAGCGCGAACACGCTGCTCTTCCGCCTGGCCGTCACGCCACACCCCTTCCGCCCCGTCGCCGCCGATACGCTCCGCGTGCCGGGGCGCGACGACTGATGCGCCCCGCGATGCACGCCGCCTGGCTCACCGACACCGTCACGCCCGATCTCGACCGGGCGATCCACTATACTCTGCTCTGGGGGCTCGACGCCGTCGAGCTGCGCACCGTCGGCGGTGCCTCAGACCGGGTGCCGCACGTCAACGAGGAAAAGCTGCGGCGGCGGCTCGACGAGCACGAGGTGCCGGTGGCGGCCGTCGTGCCGGGTCTCTTCGAGGGGCCGGCCTCGGCGCGCGCCGCGCGGCTCAACGAGGTGATGGAGCTGGACGCGACGCTTCGGTTCTGCGCGCGCGTCGGCTGCGCACGGGTCGTCGTCTCGTCGTTCGCAGCCGAGGACGGAGCCACGGATGCCGCCGCCGACGTCCTGCGCCGCGCCGCCGACGCCGGGGCACGGCACGGCGTGACGATCGCCGTGCTCAACGAGCCGGGCATGCGGTGCGAGACGGGCACGGCGCTGGCGGCCCTGCTCGATGCCGCCGGCCACCCGTCGCTGCGCGCCGCGTGGAGCCCCACCACCGCCGTGCAGGCCGGCGAGGATCCGCAGGCCGGCCTCGATGCGCTCGCCGGGCGCGTGGCGCTCGTCCGCTGCGCCAACACCACGGTGGCGGGCGTGCCGTCCCCGCTCAGCCACGGCGTGGTGGACTGGCATGCGCAGCTGGCCACGCTCGCCGCCCAGGGCTTCGCCGGGCCGCTCAGCCTCGAACTGCACCTGGAGCCGAAGCCCCGGTGGGGCCTCCGCGAGGCGACCGCGCTCCTCGAACGGATCCGCGACGCGCGGCGCGGCAGCGGGACCGGTTGACGCTGCGCCGGCCCCTGGCCCTCATTTCAGCAGCGTCATGCGGCCCGTGGCGACCTGGACGCCGGTGGCCGTGCGCGCGATGAGCCGGTAGAGGTAGACGCCCGAGGCGAGCGCGGACCCATCGATCTCTACCGAGCGGCCCGCGCCCGCCGCCAGCGCCTGCGCCGGGACCTCCAGCACGCGCCGCCCGAGCAGATCGACGACCTGGACGGACACCGCCGCATCCTCGGGCAGGTCGAAGCGGATCTGCGTGGCCGGGTTGAACGGATTCGGGTAGTTGCCCTGCAACGCGAACGCCTCCGGCAAGGCCGTCACACTCGCAGGCGCGTGCATCCCGCCGTCCGCCACGCGGCCCCCGTAGGGAGGGCTGTCGGCCTCGGCGTCGGGCTCGTCGTCGTCTTCTACGACGGCGCCGGTGAAGTCGGCGACGACGACGTTCGAGCAGACCGTGGTCGATTTCTTCTCGCACGCCTGGATCGCGAAGGGGCCGGCGCTCGGGTCCGCGAACTTGAGCTTGTGCTTGCCGTCGTTGCCGGTGCGGTTGAAGGGCGTGCCGTCGGGCGCCTCGTCGATGTAAAAGTCGAGCTTGCCGGTGGTGACCTCCAGCGGGTTCCACTTGACCTTGGCGACGCCAACGCCGTTGGTCTTGAGGAAGACTTTCTTGAGGGTGAGGGCGAAGGCCGGGGCGGTGCCGCCGGTGATCGTGAAGTCGGCGTCCGAGAGGTCGAAGAAGACGTGGTCTGCGGCCTCGACCTTGACGCGGGCGGTGGTCGTCTCCGGCACGTCCGGCACGGTGATCGTCTCGCTGCCGTCGTTCGGGACGCCCGTGGCGAGGGCGATGGGGAAGGAGAGGCCGCCGTCCGTGGAGAGCCGGAGGTTGACGGTCTGCGCGCCCACCGGCGCGGCGCTCGTGCCGGCGACGTCCCACGTGACGGTCTCCTGGGCGCCGACGGTCCACGTGACGAGCGTGTTGGGGCCGGTGACGAGGAACGGCCCGGCGGCGTCGGTGACGCCGAAGCTCATCTCCGCGAACCCGACGCCCCCGGCGCCGATCTGGTTGTCTCGGACGGTGAGGCGGAACGTGAGGCCGCGGGTGTAGGTGGGCAGGATCTCCCCCAGCGTCTGCGTGTTGCCGAGGAGGTCCGAGACCTGCGGAAAGAGGCGTTCGGGGACGTCCATCGACGGGAAGGAGCGGAAGAGGGGCGCGTTGCCGACGGGGTTGTTGGGGGCGCCGGCGGGGCCGAGGTCGTACTGCTCCCAGTTGTAGGTCAGGGCGTCGCCGTCGGGGTCGGTGGCGCTGCCGAGGAGCGAGAAGGGCGTCTCGATGGGGATCGTGAAGCCCCCCGGCGGCACCGATACGGCCGGCGGCGTGTTGCCCGTATTCGTGATCGACGGGCAGGCGTTGCCGCCGCCGCTCGTGGTGTAGGCGACGATCTCGGCGAAGCTGGCGTGGTGGAAGTGGTCGTCGCTGTTGGGCTGGATGTTCTGGTTGCCGCAGATCCCGGCGTAGGCCATGATGGTGGTGCCGCTGCCGGGTTCGTAGGCCGTCGAGGCGTTGCGGTTGCTTCCGCACGAGCCGGCATTCCCGTTGAACGTGTGGTTGGCGCCGTACTGGTGGCCCAGCTCGTGCGCCACGTAATCCACGTAGAACGGGTCTCCGATGGGGTTGGAGAGGCCCGTGACGCCGCGCGCCTTCAAGCCGGCCGTGCAGACCACGCCGAGGAAGGCCACGCCGCCGCCGCCCGTCGAGAAGACGTGCCCGACGTCGTAGTTGGCACTGCCGATGATGGCGTCGAGCGTGGCCTGGTTCTGCCCGAGCATGGTCCCCCCGCTGCTGTTGGTGTAGGGGTCCGTCGCCGGGTCGGTGAAGACGACGAGGTCGTTGTTGGCGACGAGCTCCATGAAGACCGCGACGTCGCGCTCGTAGAGGCCGTTGACGCGGTCGAGAGCGACGACGATGGCGGCCAGGCCGTCGGCCACCGTCCCGCCATGGAACTGGGTGTACTCGCCCGTCGCCGCGATGGCGACGCGGTACGTCCGCAGCTGCTCGCCCGTCGGGCCGACGCCCTGCGCCACGAGGGTGGCGATCTGCTCGCGCATGCCGTTCTCGTCGAGCGGCTCGGCGCGGGGCGGGATGCTGGCCCGCCGTGCGTCGCGCTTGGCGTAGACGAGGTGGTGGACGGCGTCGCCCCGGCGGTAGGGATCCAGATAGACCGTGCCGGTGGGGGAGAGGATCATCGCGTGGAAGCCCTTCGGGGTCCACGCGAGGCGGGCCGTGGCGGCGGGGTCGTCCACGCCGCGCGCGCCGTAGGTCTTGATCTGCGGGAAGCGCGCTTCGAGGCCGGGCGCCATCGTCGGCGACTCGACGGCGCGGAAGCGGCCGAACCCACCGTCCGGCAAGGGCAGCCAGAGGACGACGCCCTGGCCGGGGCGCGGCGTGCGGGTGCGCGGCGCCTGGCGGAGCAGGTCGAAGAGCGCGGCCCGGTCGAGGGCGAGCGCGCGGAACTGGAACGGCGGCACCTCGAAGTCGGACGGGGCGCCCAGCGTGGCGGGGTCCACATCCGTCCACAGGTCGCCGGGGGTCTGGGCAACGAGAGGCTGGCTGCCGGCAGCCAGCAGGAGGAACAGGCC
>JAWWAN010000070.1:0-11042 GCA_033721675.1 Rhodothermales bacterium
CATCACCCCATCGCGGCGGTTCCACATCGGGCGATCCGGCCCCATCGGCGTTTCGGTCGCCGTCGGGTACCGTGGGGGCCATCGTGCGCGGGTACAAATCCGCCGTCACGGTTCGCATCAACCGCGTGCGGGGCACGCCGGGCGTGCCCGTGTGGCAACGCAATTACTGGGAACGTATTGTCCGGACTCCGCGCGAACTCGACCACATACGGCGCTACATCGACCAGAACCCGGCGCGGTGGGCCGCAGGCCGGTGAGACTCTGCATGACGGCGCCCGGCCCCGCCGAAGCAGGACCGGGCGCCGCGCGCGAGATCAGCACCCCGGCCGATCACACCGGGTTCATCCGCAGCCGCTGCTCGTGCCGCACTGGGTGCAGACGTAGCAGGCGCCGCTGCGCACGGTTATAGCGCCGCAGCTCGGGCAGGGCGGCGAGTCCTCCTGGTTGCGGAAGGTCGCCTGCGCATCCCCCTCGGCGTGGCCCGGCGCCGTGGCGGCATGAGCGGGCGTGGACTGCTGCATGAAGCGCTCGATGGTCTGGCCCACGAGCGCGTCGCCGTTGCCGTCGAAGGGCAGCGTCATCTGCGTCTCGTCCTGTGCCGGGCCGCTGCGGCGGGCCTCATCCGCAACGGCCACATTAGGGTTTACGGCTTCCTCCTCCTTCGCCTGCCCGAGAAACTTGAGGCTCAGGTAGCGGAAGATGTAGTCCATGATGGACTTGGCGATGGGGATGCTCTTGTTGTTGGTGAAGCCACTCGGCTCGAAGCGCATGTGGCTGAACTTGTTGCACAGGTCCTCCACGGGCACGCCGTACTGGAAGGCGATGGAGATGGCCGTGGCGAAGGCGTCCATCAGGCCCGAGATCGTCGAGCCCTGTTTGGCCATCGTGATGAAGATCTCGCCCGGCATCCCGGTATCCGGGTAGAGGCCGATGTGAAGGTACCCCTCGTGCCCGGCAATCGAGAACTTGTGCGTGATCGACGGCCGCTCGTCCGGCAGGCGCTTGCGGATGGGCTGGTAGACGATCTTCTCGACGACCTTCTCGACGATCTCCGGCTCGGCCTCGGAGGCCACGCCGTCGCCGGAGGCCTCCACCTGCTTGTTCTTCGTGTTGCCGCCCTTGGAGGTGGAGAGGGGCTGGCTGCGCTTCGAGTTCTCGCGGTAGATGGCGAGGGCCTTCAGGCCGAGCTTCCAGCCGAGCAGGTACGCGTCGGCGATGTCCTCGGGCGTGGCGCTCTCGGGCATGTTGACCGTCTTCGAGATGGCGCCGGAGATGAAGGGCTGCGTGGCGGCCATCATCTGGATGTGGCCCGCGTGGTGGATCGAGCGGGTGCCCTTGAACGGCTTGAAGGCGCAGTCGAAGACGGGCAGGTGCTCGTCCTTCAGGCCCGGCGCGCCCTCGATGGTGTCGTGCTCGTCGACGTACGTGAGGATCGCGTCGATGGCGTCCTGCGCGTAGCCGAGCCGGTGGAGGGCCTCGGGCACGGTCTGGTTGACGATCTTGAGCATGCCCTCGCCCTTGCCGGCGAGCAGCTTGTACTTGACGAGCGCGATGTCCGGCTCGACGCCCGTCGTGTCGCAGTCCATCATGAAGGCGATGGTGCCGGTCGGCGCGAGGACGGTGGCCTGGGCGTTGCGGTAGCCGTGGCGTTGCCCGAGGGCGAGCATACGGTCCGCGCTCTCCTCGGCGGCGGCGCGGAGGTAGGCGGGGCAGCTCGGGTGGATGTCTTCGACGGCGTCGTGATGCATCTGCATCACCTCCAGCATGGGCTCGCGGTTCTCGGCGAAGCCGTCGAAGGGCCCGATCTTCGGGTTGGCGGCGATCTCGGCGCTGCGCGCGTAGGCCTCGGCGTTCTCGATGGCCATCAGGGCGCCGGCCACGGCCCGGCCCTCGTCGCTGTCGTAGGGCAGGCCCATCGCCATGAGGAGCGCGCCCAGGTTGGCGAAGCCGAGCCCGAGCGGGCGGAAGGCGTGGCTGTTGCGGGCGATCTCGGCGGAGGGGTAGCCGGCGTTGTCGACGAGGATCTCCATCGCGGTGATGAAGATGCGGGCGGCCGCCCGGTAGCGGGCCACGTCGATGGTGCCGTCTTCCCGCTGAAACTTGCGGAGGTTGAGGCTGGCGAGGTTGCACGCGGAGTTGTCCAGGTGCATGTACTCGCTGCACGGGTTCGACGAGTTGATCGGGCCGGTGTTCTTGACCGTATGCCAGCGCTGGATCGTGTCTTCGTACTGCATGCCGGGGTCGCCGCAGAGGTGGGTGCCCTCGGCCACCTTGGCCAGCACGGTCGCGGCGTCCAGTTCCTCGACGACCTCGCCCGTGGTGACGGCGCGCAGCCCGTACGGCTCGCCCGCATCCGCGGCGGCCATGAACGCGTCCGTCACGCGGAGGCTCTGGTTGACGTTCTGGAAGGCGACGGCGCCGTAGGCCGGCCCGTTGAAAGACCCGTCGTAGCCCTGCTCGATGAGGGCGTGCGCCTTCTTCTCCTCCTCCATCTTGGCCGTGACGAACTCCATCACGTCCGGGTGCCAGACTTTGAGCGTCTGCATGATGGCGGCCCGCCGCGTCTTGCCGCCCGATTTGATGGTGCCGCCCGTGGCATCCTGCACGCGCATGAACGAGACCGGCCCGGACGGAATGCCGCCGCCGGAGAGCTTCTCCCTGGACGAGCGCAGGCTCGACCAGTCTGCGCCCACGCCCGAGCCGAACTTGAACAGCCGGGCGCTCTCGGCCATCAGCTTCCAGATGTCGTCGATGGAGTCTTCGACGGAGATGATGAAGCAGGCACTCGCCTGGGGCCGCTCGTAGGGGTCGACGGGCTCGACCTCGCCCGTCTCGCGGTTCCACCCGTAGATCGTCTTGCCGCCGGTGTCTCGGACGCCGTACTGGTGGTGCAGGCCCACGTTGAACCAGACGGGGCTGTTGAAGGCGCCGTGCTGGTGGACGCACAGCCACGTCAACTCGTCGTAGAACCGCTCGCCGTCCTTCTTCGTGGCGAAGTAGCCCTGGGCCTGCCCCCAGTCCGTGATGGTGCGGGTGACGCGGTGGATGAGCTGGCGCAGGCTCGACTCGCGCCCGCCCTCTTTGGGGTCCACGCCGGCCCGCGAGAGGTCGCCGTAGAAATACTTGGAAGCGACGACGTTCGTGGCGAGCCGGCTCCACGTGGTCGGGAACTCGACGCCCTGCTGCTCGAAGACGGCCTCGCCCTTCGGGTTGCGGATGGCGGCGTCGCGGCGCTCCCACTCCAGACTGTCGAAGGGATGCTCGCCCTCGCGGGAGAAGACGCGCTCGATGGCCAGCCCCTTCCGGAGGCGGGCGGGGTCGGGGAGCTGCTCGGCGACGGCGTCGTCGAACAGGGCAGGGTGGGTGACGTCGGGCATAGGTCGTCCTCCGCAAGCAACTGAATGAAACAAAACGGGCGTCGAAGGGGCCGCGTGGGGGGCGGCGGGCCGAAGCCCCGGCACGGGACCGGAGGGGCGGCGGGGAGAAGCGGGGTCCCTCGGCGTGCACCGGAACGGCGGGTGCGATGCCTCCCATCAGAGACCGGCGCTGCCGGTAGATGAATAACGGTTTATCACGCAGGGCGATAAACCGCGAAACCGCTTTCGGGCAGGGCTCTCACTAATTAATCGCCCGAGGGGCCGTTATGCAAGCTCTTTTTTTCCACAATCCTCGCCCCCCCGCGCCGGGCCGTTCTGCATAACGGACATCCCCGGGAGCGCCCATTCCGCCGGATCCGGGCCGGTGGGCCGGTTCGTGAAAACCGTTATTGACCCCCACCCCCCGCCCTGCCGCGCCGCACGAACAAGTTATCCACAGGGGCGGCGGCGGACGGGTCAATAACGGCGTTCGCCGGGGTTCAATAACGGAGATCGACGAAAACGGCGCAGGCGGCAGGCCCGCGCTCGGACCTGCCGCCTGCCACCATCCAGCCGCCGCACCCACGGGGTCCGGGCGGTGGTGATCTGGGCTATCTACCGCTCGTCGTCATCCCAGTCGTCCTCGTCGTCGAAGTCATCGTCGAAGTCGTCGTCGTCCTCGAAGTCGTCGTCATCCCAGTCGTCCTCGTCGTCGAGGTCGTCGTCGAACTCGTCGAGATCGTCGTCGTCGAATTCGTCGTCGAGGTCCTCGTCGTAGTCGTCGTCGTCGAACTCGTCGAGATCGTCGTCGTCCTCGAAGTCGTCGTCGTCGAAGGCACGGGGCAGCACCCGCACGTCTTCGTCGAACGGAGAGAGGGCCATCATGGTCATCGGCTCGGTTGATGAGACAGAGGGGGCGCCGGCCCTGCCGGAGCGTCCGCGGCAGGGAATTAAGAGACGGGTACGCGCCAAAAGCAAGGGCGCTCAGGGCGTCTTGTCAGGAAAATTTAAATCCAATCTTTGCCGCTGCCGGCGCCGCCGCAGAATCCTGGGCGCGCCGTCGTCGTTAACGGATCCCCGCCGATTTTTTCGCCACTGCACTCTGACGCGCGATGTCTGACTATACCGAACGCAGCGCCTATCCGCATCCGGAAGAATTCGAAGTGATGCGCCCGGAATACACCGAGCTGGAAGACGGATACTTCCAGGCCTCGATCACCGTCTCGCCGTTCCGGGTCACGGGCAAGAGCGTGACGAAGCCCGGCGCGCGGCGCGCGGCGCTCTACGAGGCGCAGAAGACGTACCGCTCCTACCATCCGTCCTTCCGCCTGCGGAGCCCCTTCCCGGAGGCGTTCACGGACCAGGAGGGCGTGCAGTGGGAGCGCGTCCCGCCGATGAAGCGCCCCACCACGGGCGACTACATGTTCGTCTCCGAAGAAGGTGAAGAGGATTACGCAGACATCGAGCAGATGCTGATGTGGGACGTCCGCCCGGTGGAGCAGGCCGAAGAAGCGTAGCCGTTGAGGGTGGTAGGCAGGTGTGGAGGTGTGGAGGTAGGAAGTGCTGAATACACCGCTCCTTCGCTTTCACACCGTCTTACCTCCACACCTTCCTGTCCCTCAGTTCCACGTCACGTCCATGTAGACGGGCAGGTGGTCTGAGATCTGCCGGGCCTCGCGGAGCGTGCGGAAGGCGCCGGTGAAGTCGACGGCGCCGGCGCGGGCGGCGCGCAGGGGGCCGGCCTCGTAGAAGATGTTGTCGTACTCGTTGGCGAGGTGGCGGCCGTCCTTGCGGCGCATCCGCAGGCTGGTGCGCTGGTCGACGAGGGCGGGGCGGTAGCCGAGTTCCTTCAGCTCGTCGAAGGCGTAGTGGCTCTCGGCGAGGTTGAAGTCGCCCACGAGGAGCACGTCGTCCGCCTCGTAGCGGGTGTGGAGGGCATCGAGGAGGGCGATCTCGTCGGCGGGCCTCTTGGCGGTGGGCACGGCGTGGAAGCTGGCGACGAGCATCCGGCGGCCGTTCGGGGCCTCGAAGCGGGCCAGGTAGGGCTCGCGGTCGAGCGGGTCGGCGAGGGCCGATTCGAGCCAGGCGCGCCCCACGAGCCGCACGCGCGCGGGTTTCCAGAGGAAGGCGTAGCGCTCGGAGCCGGTGCCCGTGGTGGGCTCGCTGAGGACGTAGTCCCACGCGGCCCCGGTGCGGTCGAGGGCGGCGTCGAGGCGGGCGACGGCCTGGGCGCCCTCAGGGCTGGTGATGACCTCCTGCACGGCGACGACGTCAAACGCGCGGAGTTGCTCGGCCATGAAGGCGATCTCGTCGTCGTTCTTGGAGCCGCCCAGGTTGAGCAGGTTCCACGAGGCGAGGCGGACGGTGGCCGGGCCGGCGTCCGGGCCGGTCTGCTCCGTGGACGCCGGCGCGGACGCTGCCGGCCCGCCCTCGTAGGTGAGGATGAAGTAGGCCGCGGCGAGCGCCGCCACCAGGATCAGTACGACGACGAAGGTGCGCATGGGGCCGGCGGGGTGGGCGGAAACCGGCCCTCAAGGTACGATCTGGGGTTTCAGTGTTCCAGTATTCTGGTGTTCCAGGGCGTGCCGAGGTGGACCACCGGCAGACCCAGGCCCTCCAGCCCTCACCGCCGGGCGATGATCCAGACGGCGTGGATCAGGCCGGGGATGTAGCCCAGCAGCGTCAGCAGGATGTTGAGCCAGAAGTGCATCCCGATGCCGACCTGGAAGAAGACGCCCAGCGGCGGGATGATGACGGACAGGATGAGGCGGATGATATCCATGAGGGCGCAGAAGCCGTTCGAGGGTCGTAGACGGATGGAATGGCCGCCGTGGGGAGGCGGTTCGTGCCCGTACGCAGATCTCACGGCCACGTTACGGAAATCGAGCGGGCCGATGCTCTGCCCCCCTCCAGACGCAGCGGCGCCGAACTCCTCCAACCCGCCCAGAAGAACGCGACCACGATCCGCTACAGCCTGCCGGAGGCGATGCCGGTGCGCCTGCACCTCGACTTCCGCACTTATACCCGAACGCTCGTGCGCGTGGAGAAGTAACGCGGATACGGCCCCCGATCACTCGTCCTCGACGGCCTCGGCCAGCGCGGCGTCCTTCACGCGCATCAGGTGGGCGAGGGCGGCGGCATGGTCTTCGGGGACGTCGCCCCAGAACAGTTCTTCCTTGATGGCGCCCGTGGCGCGCCGCTCCGGCCCCTGGAGCGCGCGGATCACCTCGTCGAAGAGGCGCCCACGCCGGAGGGCCTCGTCCTTGATCTGCATCATGTAGGCGAAGGCGGCGTCGTGCTCGTTCGGGATCGTGCCCTCCAGGATGGCCTCGCGGATGTGCTCCTTGATGATGCCCACGGCCACGCCCTCCGAGAGCCCGAGCACCTGCATGATCTCGTAGCCATCCACGGGCGGCTGGAAGTTGCGCAGGCGGTCTTTCTCCTCGACCTCGGCGAACTTGGCCTCGACGCGGTCGAAGGCGGCCAGGTAGCGGCGCACGCGGCGCGGATTCTTCGAGGTGATGTCTGCGCGGACGAGCGTCATCAGGTCGTCGATGGCGTCGCCGGCGTCGAAGAGGAGGCGGCGCACGGCGGAGTCCGTCACGTCGTCGTCCACGAGGGCGACGGGCCGGTGGTGGAGGGCGACGAGCGTGCGGACGTACTCCATCCGCTCGTCGAGGGGCAGCTTGAGGCGGCGGAAGAGCTTCGGGATCATGCGCGCGCCCCGGTCTTCGTGGCCGTGGAACGTCCAGCCGGTGCCCTCCACCCACCGCTTCGTGCGGGGCTTGGCGACGTCGTGCAGGAGCGCGGCCCACCGCAGCCAGAGGGTCTCCTCGCCGGGCCGGTCCGCCACGGCCTCGGCGAGGTTATCCAGCACCTGCAGCGTATGGTAGAAGTTGTCTTTGTGGCGCTGGCCGTCCACCTCCTCGACGCCCTTGAGCGCGACCAGCTCGGGCAAGATGCGCTCCAGGATCCCGGCCTCCTCCAGCCGCTTGAACCCGACGGAGGGCACCGGCGCGGCGACGATCTTGTTGAGCTCGTCGATGATGCGCTCCTGCGAGAGGATGTCCACGCGGTGCGCCTGGTCCCGCATCCCGGCGGCCGTCTCCGGGTCGATCCGGAAGCCGAGCTGGGCGGCGAAGCGGGCCGCCCGGATCATCCGGAGGGGGTCGTCGGCGAAGGTGCGCCGCGGGTCGAGGGGCGTGCGGAGGACTTCGTCTTCGAGGTCGCGGAGCCCATCGAACGGGTCGATCAGGTCGCCGAAGCGGTCTGGCGCGAGATGGACGGCGAGGGCGTTGACGGTGAAGTCGCGGCGGTGCTGGTCGTCTTCGAGGGTGCCGTCTTCTACGCGGGGCTTGCGCGAGTCTTTGCGGTAGCTCTCCCTGCGGGCCGCCACGAACTCCAGCACCAGCGGCGCGGCGTCCTTCCGCCGGGCGGGCACGCGGATGGCGGCCGTGCCGAAGTTCTCGTAGACGTGGACCGTCCGCCCGCCGAGCCGGCGGGCGACGGCCTTCGCGAGCCGGATGCCCGTGCCCGGCCCGACCGTCACGAAGTCGACGTCCGTCGTGGGCCGCCGGAGCAGCACGTCTCGCACGGCCCCGCCGACGGCGTACGCCTCGATGCCGGTGGCCGCCGCCACCGCGCCGATCTGCCGCAGCACGGCGCCGAACGGCTGCGCATCGATCTGTTCTGCGAGGTTCCGCATCGGGTTCGCGTACGTCCGTGCCGCCTCACCGTAGCCGCGTCATCAGGCGTTCTACGAGGCGGAGCGTGTGGAGGCCGTCGAGGATCGAGACGGGGGCGGGGCGGCCCTCGCGGAGGGCGCGCAGGAACGCCGCCGTCTCGGACGCCCGGAGGGCATCGGCGGGGTCGAACGCCGGGGGCTCGCCCGCGTTCGCCTCCCCCTCGGAAGCCACCGCTTCTTCAAGCGCGGCCTCCACCTCGGTGCCGCCACCGGCCGCGTAGAGCGTCCCCCGGGGTGCCGCCGCGCCGCCGTGGCGCAGGCTCACCTGGGCGTAGGCGCCGTTGTGAAAGCGCAGCCCGACGCCGACGGCACTCGGCCACGGCGCCGCCACCCGCGCCGCCTCGGCGTCGATGCGCTGGACGCTGTGGCTCTGCGCGAGCGCGCAGCAGAGGTCGGCGGCGTCGGCGAGCCAGCGGGGCCATGCGGCGGGTGCCTCGGGCGGGTACGTGCGCCGCAGCAGAATCAGCGAGGCCCGCCACGCGGCGGGCACCTCCCCGAAGACCGGATGGAAGCGCAGCGGGCGGCTCACGCCCACCTCCACGCCGGCCTCCTCGGCGAGCGTCCCCATCGCCTCGCACTCGCGCACGGAGGTCGCCGGGGGCCAGTCCAGGAAGACGTGGACGCCGCGCTTGGCCGCCGCCTCGGCCAGCCGGTAGTGGTCGGCCGTGGGTCCGGCGACGAAGACCACGTCGAGCCCGTCGAGCGCCTCCCCGGCCCCTGCAACGGGTACCGGCCGCAGGCGCACCCCGCGCACGGCCGCCACGGCCCGCCGCCGCGCCGCCACCTCGCCGTTGCCGATGATACCTACGTTCATGGCAGGGATTAAGGACTCGAAGGGTGAAGGGATGCAGGTCAGTACCCCGCCACCATCCCGTCTTTGCGCATCTCGGTGGCGCCGTGGTAGACGCCGTGGGCGGCGTCCCAGAGGATGGCCTGGTAGCCGCCGAAGTTGCCCAGTCCGCCGGGCAGCGCCACCGCGTGCCCGCGCCGCCGGAGGTCGTCGATGACGGCCGGATCGACGCCGGATTCGAGGTAGAGCGTGCCGCCGTCGGTCATCACCTCGCCCGTGGGCTGGCTGCTTCCGCCGTGGCGGTAGCGCGCGGCGTCGCCGGCCTCCTGCACGTTCATCCCGAAGTCGATGATATTGTTGAGGATCTGGACGTGCCCCTGCGGCTGCATGGCCCCGCCCATGACGCCGAACGAGAGGAACGGCACGCCGTCTCTGGTGACGAAGGCGGGGATGATGGTGTGGAAGGGCCGCTTGCCGGGGGCGTAGACGTTCGGATGGCTGGGGTCGAGGGCGAAGAGGGCGCCCCGGTTCTGGAGCATGAACCCGAGGCCGTCCGGCACGAGCCCGCTGCCCATGCCCATGTAGTTGCTCTGGATGAGCGAGACGATCATGCCGTCGCCGTCGGCCACGGTCAGGTAGATGGTGTCGCCGGTTTCGAGGGGGCGTTCGTCGAAGACGAGGAGCTGCCGCAGCGCCTGGTCCATGCGGATCATCTCGCGGCGGCCGGCGGCGTATTCTTTGGAGAGGAGGGTTTCGAGGGGCGCGTCGTAGAAGCGGGGGTCGGCGTAGTAGCGGGCGCGGTCCTCGAAGGCGAGCTTCTTGGCCTCGGCCTGCACATGCAGGTAGTCCGCGCTGTTGTGGCCCATCGCGGCGAGGTCATAGCCTTCGAGGATGTTGAGCATCTGGAGCGCGGCGAGCCCCTGGCCGTTGGGCGGCAGCTCGTAGACGTCGTAGCCCCGGTAGTTCGTCGAGAGCGGCGCGACCCACTCGGCCTCGTAGCCGGCGAGGTCGGTCTTGCGCAGCGGCCCGCCGATGCGGCGCATGTAGCGGTCCATCGCATCGGCGATGCGGCCCTCGTAGAAAGCGCGCGGGCCGTCGTCGGCGAGGGTCTGGAGCGTCGCCGCGAGGTCCGGGTTGCGGAAGAGCTGGCCCTCCACGGGCGCCGCGCCGTCGACGAGGAAGGTGCTGCGGAAGTTGTCCAGCTCCTCGATGGCGTCGGCGTCGCGGGCGAAGCGCTCGGCGTTCATCTGCCAGCCCTGCGCGATGACCTGGGAGACGGGGAAGCCGCCGCGCGCGTAGCCGATGGCGGGCGCGAGGACGTCCGCGAAGGACAGCCGCCCGAAGCGTTCGTGCAGGATCCGCCACCCGTCCACGGCGCCGGGCACGGAGACCGTGAGGCTGCCGAAGCTCGGGAAGGCGTCCGCGTCGCCGATGCGCGCCTTGAGGTCGGCGAGGGTCATGCCCATTGGCGCCGGCCCGCTCGCATTCACGCCGTAGAGCTGCTGCGTGGCCGGATCCCAGACGATCGCGAAGAGGTCGCCGCCGAGCCCGTTGCCGGTCGGCTCCATCAGCCCGAGGGCCGCATTCGCGGCGATCGCGGCGTCGACGGCGGAGCCGCCCTGCTGGAGCACGCCGATGGCGACCTGCGAGGCGAGGGGCTGGCTCGTGGCGGCGATGCCGTGCTGCGCGATGACGGGGCTGCGCGTGGCGAACGGCTGCCCGGTGGGCCGGTCGCCGCCGCCGTGCTGAGCAAGAGCGGGCATGGCACCGAGGAGGAGCGAGAGGAACAGGACGAGACGCTTCATGGCGGGGATGGGGGAAGCGGGAAGAGGGACGTGGGGTGAATGTACTGAGGAGAGAGGAGAGAAGATCGCAGGGGCGGGATGATTTGAGATTGCAGAACATGGATTGGAGATTGTCGAAGGATCGGCCCTCCCGTCCGTGCGGAGACCGCCCTTCGCCAACCTGCAATCGCCGATCATCAATCTGCAATCGATTATCTTCCTCCCTCCCACCGCCCTCTTCCCCACCGCCATGCTCCGCCTGCTCGCCCTTCTCACGCTCGCCGCGCTGCCCGCCGCCGCGCAGCCCGCCGATACCGTCTACACGGTCATCCTCGAAGGCGGCACCGTCTACGACGGCCTCGGTAGCC
>JAWWAN010000071.1:0-10861 GCA_033721675.1 Rhodothermales bacterium
GGAAGACCACGAAGCCGCCGTCGGCGCTGAAGGCGGCGTCCTCTCCGCGCTCGGCGACGTACCGGCGGCTCTCGTCGGAGCGTACGACGTGCAGCGCGGCATCCCCATCCACCGGCCCTAGCGAGTAGAGGACCCACCGCCCGTCGTCGGAGATGGCGTGTTCTTCGATGTGGTTCCAGACGTCGTACGCGTCGTGGTCGAGGGCGTTGAGGGCCTGCTGCGCGCCGGCGGGTGCGGCGAGCACGATCAACAGCATGAAAGCAGCGAAGAGGCGCATGGCGGGTAGCATCCGGTTGTTCGGCTCGGCGATGCCGGAAGGTACGGCAGCCTACCTGTGCCAGGCAAAGCGCGTGTTCACTGCAGCGGCGCCGCGATGCCGGCCGAGAGGGCCGTGGCCCCGTCGCGCAGGCCAGTCGCGGCATCGAGGCGGAGCATGCCCTGCCCCCCCGGGAGCCCGATGCGCACCCCGGCGCCGGCATCGACGCGCACCCGGGGCTCAGCCTGGGTCCTCAGGGGATGCCAGACCCGGGCGGCATCCACGAAGACCGCGAGCCCCAGCGGCAGCCCCGGCGGCGACGGCATCATGCGGATCGCCTCCACGGTGCCATGCGTGAGGACGCGGCCGAACGCCGGGCCGCGCACCACGCCCTCGTCGAGCAGCGGATGGGCGCGCAGGAGGGCATCGCGCCCGGAGCCCGTGCCGGCGCCGGGCCAGCGGGCCAGCGGTGCCTCCCTGCTCACCGCGGCGGCCCCCATCCGCACCGTTCCGCGCGCGGCGCTGCGCCCCACTCCCCACCGCACCTCGCCCCCGAGGCCCCCGAAGGCACGGCCGCCCTCCAAAGGAGCGCGCCCCTCCCCATACAGCTCCAGTCGAAGCGCTGCCCCAGGCGGAGCGATCCGCACGCGAAGGTCTGCCCCGCCGAACGACCCAAGGGCGCCGTAGCGATCCAGGCCAAGTGCCAGGCCTCCGCGCAGCCAGGAAGCGAGCCAGTCTACCCATCCCAACGTAGCGGAGCGTACCGTCTCCACCCGGCGCGAGGGCGCCCCCTCTCCGAGGGCATACGTCTGGCGGTCCCAGACGCCTTCGGCGAAGGCCACGCCGGGCAGGCCGGCCGGTGCCGGGGCTGCCAGCCGCACGCCCGCACGGGGGCGGTTCTGCTGCCAGCGGTACGTGAACGTGAACTGCTCGCCGCCGCCGGTAGGGCTCGTGAGGCGGAGTGTGGCGCGGCGGAGTGGGAGGGCCTGCACCACCGTCGCGGCGGCATCGACCCAGCCGCCGAACAGGAGGGGGCGTTCCACGACGGCCGCCTCGACCCGCACCGAACGATCCGGAAGAGGCACGTAGCGGAGCTCTGCCCGCGCCGCCGACGGGAGCATCGACAGCCGCCGCCGTGCGCGCTCGAAGGCCTCCGGGCGGAGCAGCGCGCCGGTCTCCAGCCCGAGCAGCCGGCGGACCGGCGCGTGCCGTGACCGGGCGAGCCCCTCCACCTCGACCAGATCGATGCGTGGCTCGCCGAGAGCGTTCCAGGCACGGAGCGCCGCGACGGCGTCACCCAACAGAAAACGGCTCGACGCCACGACGCGCCGGGCGGTGGCGTCGCTGGGGTCGAGCGCGAGCGCCTCGGTGGCGAGGCGAGCGGCGTCTCCGTAGGCCTGCTGCCGGAAGCGCAGTGCCGCCTGCTCCCGCAGGACCGTGGCGGGCGGGCAGGCGGACTCCGCCGTGATGAGCATGGCCCCGGCACCGGCCACGTCTCCGGCGGAGGCCCGGTCGGCGGCCTCGCGCAGCAGCGCATCGCAGTTCGTGGCGGGGGGTTCAGGCGCCGGCCTGGCGGCATCCGCAGGGGACTCTCGGGGGAGGACGAGCAGCGCCCACCGGCCCGTCGCCGCCCACGCCCGATCCATCGCCGCCGGGGTGAGCGTGCGGTGCGGCGCCGCAGCGGGATCGTGAAACAGCACCCGGTCTTCGCCCCACGCCGTCAGAACCACGTAGTGGTACCGCTCCGGTGCCACCTCGATCAGCGCGATCACCGGGCGGCCCCGGCCGAGGTGCTCCCGGACGGCCGCGGACGTCCCTTCGAACGGCAGGGCCTGCCACCCCAAACTGTCCAGCGCGGCCGTGAGGTCGACCGTGCGGATGCCGCCCGCGACGGGCTTGACGAGCGAGGCGAAGTCCTCGGCATAGACGCCACGGGCGCCCCAGTAGCGCAGCACCATGGCCGCCGCCGCCCCCCCGCAGAGCTGCTCGCTCTGCTCTACGTAGGGCACGTCCAGCACCGGGACGGCCTCCTGGGCGCGGGCCGGGCCGCCGGCGCTACACACAACGAGGGCGGCAACCGCGATGGCCGCCGCCCTCCACCCTGCTCGGTGCACGCCCACGTCAGGCCAGGATCAGGATGAGGATGATCAGCAGCAGCACGATGATCAGCGTCGTGGCGCTGATGACGATGCGGTCCTGGGCGCCAGCGAGGCTCGTGTGGGCCTGCGCGGCGTAGGGCGCCAGGCGGGCGAGCTCCGGCCCGGAGAGCGTGCCGACCGCGTTCTCGGCGCGCACGACGTCCAGCCCGTGCTCGGCGGCGAGGGCGCGCACGTCGTCGCGCTGGAGCAGGCTGCGGATCAGGGCGCGCTGCGCCTCCTCGGCCGCCGCGCCATCCACGACGGCCTCGTGCAGGGCCTCGTCGGTGAGCATCTGTGCCTGCTGGGCCAGGGCCGGCCCCGCGGCGAGCGCGAGGATGAAAGTGAACGTCAGCGAAGCCAGAATGCGCATCGTCGGGACCTCCCGGGGTTCGTTTCAGGATGCAATACGTTAATCCGCGTGCCGCCGAGTTGCAAGCCGCCGCGATGTAATCCCTCCGTAACGAAGGGGCGTGCGCTCAGGCGGCTCCCTCCACCACGCGCACCGGGAACGGCTCGGTCTGGCTGCCGGTGTAGAGCGTGCGGTGCGGGAACGGGATCTCGATGCCGTGCTCGTCGAAGGCGGCCTTGATCTCTAGCTGGAGGCCCGTCTTCAGGTCCAGGTAGTTCTCGCGCGTGGCCCATGTGGAGAACTGAAACGTGAGGGCCGAATCCGCGAAGCTCTGGAAGATGAAGCGCGGCGCGGGCTCTTCGAGGCACAGCGGATTGCGGTCGGCGACGTCCATCAGCACCGTTCGGACGCGGTCCAGGTCTTCGTGGTAGGCCACGCCCAGGATCAGATCCAGGCGGCGGATGGGGAAGCGGCTCAGGTTCGTGATCTGCGCCTTGATCACGTTCTCGTTGGGTACGCGGACGTACAGGTTGTCGAACGTGCGGAGCTTGATCGAGAGCAGGTCGATGGAGACCACCTCGCCGGTGATGTCGGCCATGCGGATGATCTCGCCCACCGCGAAAGCCTTCTCGCCGAGCAGGAAGAGCCCGCTGATGACGTTCGAGGCCGACGTCTGCGAGGCGAAGCCGAGGGCGACCGTCAGAATCCCGGCCGCGCCCAGGAGCACATCGAGGTCGAACCCGAGTTCGACGAGGGCCGAGGCCAGGAACAGGCCGGCGACGGTGTAGAACGAGACGCGGCGCAGCAGGATCTGCTGGTGCGCTTCGAGGCGCCCCCCGAGCGCCCGCTCCAACCCCCCGCTGACGAGCCGCGCCGCCACGAGCCCCACGATGAGCTTGATGACGGCCCGCACGAGGGCCGCCGCCTGGTCGCTCTGGATCCATACCTGGATCGGTTCCCAGAGACCATCCATCTCACACCTCCCGAATCTTGCTGAACAGGGTGCTGAAGGTCCGCCCGATGAGGCTCGTCCGCGACGTCAGGCGGGGCGGGCGCAGCAGCGTCGCCGCCGGGGCGTCCGCCGGCGCGCCGTTCTCGACGTGCAGCCCCGCGAGGTGGCCGCCGGCCTCGCGCTCCAGCGTCACGGCGGGCGTCCACAGGCCGCCTGTGCCGTCGTGGTAGAGCGCCAGATAGGCCACCGGGAGCTGGATGCGTTCGACGAGCCAGGGGTCGTCCGCGCGGTTGCGCAGCAGGATGGGCGTGACGGCGCGGTAGCTGCGCTGCGGCAGGTCTTCGAGGCGGAGCCGCCCTGCGGTCCGCGTGGCGTAGCACAGCTCCCCCTCGCGCGTGGAGGCCCCGAACCACGTGTCCGACGGCCGGAAGGTGGGCCGCTCGTGCAGAAACCGCCCCGCCTTGCCTTCCTCGAACCGGATCCACAGCGGGGTGCTGACGTAGAGCGTGACGTCCTCGCCTTCGAGCACGTAGAGCGCCGTCTCGGGCCGCACGACGACGGGGCGGTCCGCCAGCTCGGGCCACAGCCGGATCCGGGCCTCCGTATGGGCCGCGCTGAAGCGGAGGTGGGCCGCCCCGGGAGGAACCTCGTCCAGGGCCTCCTGCGCCTCGGCCGGCGGCAGCGGCACGCGCAGGCGCACCCCGCCGGCCAGGGCGTCCGGCTCCTGGGTGTGTACGAGGCGCCACTCCCGCGCCAGGCGGTGGATCCACAGGCGGCTCGGGCCGATCTCCCAGCACCCCCCCGCGCCCTCCTCCATCGTGAACACGCCCCACCATACGGTGGTATCCTCGGCCGTTCCACCCATCGCATGCGTCGTCGTCTGCTCCGTCATTGTGCCGCTCCGTCATTGTGCCGGTGCAAGATATTTCGTAATTGGTTGATCGGGGTTGGGAATCCGGGAATTCGACGCAGGGTGCCCGCCTCCGCCCGGTCTTGCTCCCCACCCTCGCGCACCGCTCGCCCATGCCCTCGATGCTGAATCGCCTCAAGGACCGGCTCAAGTATCTTCTGGAGCGCTGGCTCCAGCGCGGTGCGCTCTACCAGCTCTCGGCGGTGGTCGGGCTGATCGTGCTGATCGCCTTCGGCGGCGGCCTCCTCGCCTTCTGGCTCACGGACGGCCTCTTCGCGGACCCCTGGGCCGCCATCTGGTGGAGCTTCCTGCGCCTGACCGACCCCGGCTACCTGGGCGATGACGAGGGCACGGCGCTGCGCATCATCTCGACGACGGTGACGGTGCTCGGGTACGTCCTCTTCATGGGCTCGCTCATCGCCATCCTCACGCAGTGGCTCACGCAGACCATGCGGCGCCTGGAGAGCGGCCTGACGCCGATCTCGATGGACGACCACATCGCCATCCTCGGCTACACGAACCGGACGCCGACGATCATCCGCGAGCTGCTGCTCTCCGAGGGCCGCGTACAGCGCTTCCTGCGGCTCCACGGCACGCGCCGCCTCCGCATCGTCGTCCTCGCCGACGAGGTGGACGCCTCGCTCCGCCAGGAGCTGCGCGACTATCTGGGCGGCAGCCCGGCGCAGGGCCAGATCATCTTCCGCTCCGGCTCGTCGCTCCGCATCGAGCACCTGCGGCGCGTGGACTTCCTCAACGCCGCCGCCCTCATCCTGCCGGGGGCGGACTTCGCGCTGGGCGGCGACGAGGCCACGGATGCGCGCATCATCAAGACCCTGATGATGATCACCAAGTACGGCGCTGCGGCCCGCGAGGAGGGCGAGTTCCCCGTCGTCGTCGCCGAGATCTTCGACGCCCAGAAGGCCCCGATCGCCCGGCAGGCGTTCCAGGGGCCCCTCCACCTGATCGCGGGCGACGCCTTCATCAGCCGCCTCATCGCGCAGAACGTCCGTCATCCGGGCCTCTCGTTCGTCTACGGGGAGCTGCTCTCCTACGCGTACAAGAACGAGATCTACGTCCGCCCCTGCACGCCGGAGCTGGTGGGGCGGCCGCTGGGCGCGCTCCCCGAGGCCTTCCCGCTGGCCTTGCTGCTCGGCGTGGTCCGCCCCACCCCGGACGGCGCGTTCCAGCCCTACCTCCTCCCAGCCCCCGACTTCCGCCTCGAAGCCGAGGACCGCCTGGTGCTCATCGCGCGCGACTTCGAGCAGACGGCGCCGGGGTCCCTCAAGCCCGCACCGCTGCCGCCCGCGCCGGCGCCGCCACAGACCCTGCCCCCTGCCGAAACCCTGCTGCAGCCCCACCGGCGGCTCCTCTTCCTCGGGTGGAGCCACACCGTGTTGGCGCTCCTGCAGGAGTTCTCCGGCTACACGAGCGAGCGGTTCGACATCGACCTGCTCTCGGTGGTCCCGGCCGAGGAGCGCGAGGCCGCCCTGGCGCACCTCGCGCTCGACCCCGAGCACGTCCGCGTACGCCATCTCGTGGGCGACTATACGCGCCGGACGGACCTGGAGCGCGCCGAGCCGGAGGCCTATGACAACGTGATCCTCCTCAGCAGTGACTGGCTCGATACCGGCGAGGAATCCGACGCACGGACGATCCTCGGATACCTGCTCCTGCGCGCCCTGCTGCCCGAGGAGACGAGCCGCCCCGAGGTGCTCGTCGAACTCGTGGACCCGGCCAACGCCCGGCTCTTCCGGAAGCGGACCGGCGAGGTCATCATCAGCCCCGTCATCCTCAGCCACATCCTCGCCCACGCCGCCCTGCGCCCGGAGCTGACCGTGATCTTCGAAGACCTGTTCGGGCCGGGCGGCCCCGAAATCTTCTTCCGCGCCGCCTCAGATTACGGCCTCGACGGGCGGTCCGTCGGGTTCGCCGAAGTCCAGCAGGCGGCCGCACGCAACGGCGAGGTGGCCCTCGGGGTCCGGCTCTACAGCAGCGACGGCAGCCTTGAAGGGGGCGTCCGACTCAACCCGTCCCGGACGGCGCACTGGACGCTCGGCCCCGGCGACGAGGTCATCGTGCTGGTCCGGTATGGCGAGTGACCGGCCTGCGGCGCCCTCGGGCCGTCAGGAGGCGTCGCCGCCGGCATCGGCCCCGGCGCCCGGCGGCGTCTCCCGGAACAGCGCGGCGCACTCGGCGAAGCGGTCCGCGAGGCCGACGAGCACCAGCCGGTCCCCCGGCTCCACGCGGAAGTCGCCCGCCGGGTTGCCGAGCGTGCGGCCGTCGCGGCGGACGGCCAGGACCGTCAGGCCGTACGTACGGCGCAGCGCGAGGTCTTCGAGCGTCTTGCCGGCGACGGGCGCCCCGGGCCGGACCGCCACGGCACGCGTGTGCAGGCCCTCCTCGTCGAGCCCCTGCAAGACCATCAGGTGGGCTTCATGGATGCTCCCCCGCAGGATCCCGTAGTCGTCCGCGCGGATCGCGGCGGCCTGCCGCTGGATCTCGTCCGGGGGGATCATGTAGGCCCCGAGGACGTGCGTGAAGATCCGCACCGTGGTCTCCAGCTCTTCGGGCACGACGACGTCCGCCCCCGCCTCGTGCAGGGGCTCGACCTCGCTCAGGAAGCGGGTGCGGGCGATGATCTGGAGCGTCGGGTTGAGGTGATGCGCGAGGCGGGTGATGCGCTCGGTGGCCCGCCGCTCGTTGATCACCACCACGAGCAGCTTGGCCCGGTGCAGATGCGCCCGCTCCAGGATGTGCGTCCGCCCGGCGTCTCCGTAGATGACCGGCAGCCCGGCGGCCAGGGCGTCGTCGACGCCCTGCGGGTTGAGTTCGACGACGAGGAACGGGATGCCGGTATCCTTGAGGACGGTCACGAGGCGCTGCCCGGCCGGCCCGTAGCCCACCACGATGACGTGGTCTTCGAGCGCCGCCTCCCCCTCCCCCTCGACGCCGTCGAGCGTGGCCTCGGGGCGGGGCCACCGGCGTTCCAGCCACCGGCCCGCCGCCGGCCCGGCCTGCACGAGCAGCGGCGTGCCCAGCATCAGCAGCACCACCACGGCGATGAACGTCTGCTCGCCGGTAGCGCCCAGCCCGGCGGGCGAGAGGCCGACGGTGCGCCCGGCGCGGTCGAGAACGAACGAGAACTCGCCGATCTGGGCGAGCGCCAGGGAGGCCGCCGCCGCGATCCGCACGGGGTAGCCCAGCACCAGCACCGCCCCGCCCGTGACGAGCGCCTTGACGACGAGCACCGTGGCCGCCGCCGCCAGCACCAGCCCCGGGCGCGCCAGCACGAAGCTGAGGTCGAGCAGCATCCCCACGGAGACGAAGAAGACGGCGTTGAAGACCGTCCGCAGCGGGAGCACCTCGCTGAGGGCCTGGTCGCTGTAGCGGCTCTCGGAGACGACGAGGCCCGCCAGGAACGCGCCGAGCGCGAGGCTCACCCCGGCGAGGCTCGTGACGTAGGCCGTCCCGAAGCAGAGCGCGACGACGGTGAGCAGGAACAGCTCCTCGCGGCGCGTGTGGGCGATCAGGTGGAGCAGCCACGGCACGGCCCGCCGCGCCAGCAACAGGACGGCCGCCACGATCGCCAGCGCCGTGCCGAGCGCCTTCGCCAGGTCGATCCACGTCCCCCCCTCGCCGCCCAGCATCGGCACGAGCAGCACCATCGCCACGATGGCGAGATCCTGGAAGATGAGCACCGCCAGCGCGAGCTGGCCCGCCGGCGTGTCTGACTCCGCGCGGTCGGCCAGCAGCTTCAGCACGATCGCCGTGCTGCTGAGGGCCACCAGGAACCCGGTGAAGACCCCGACGGCCCAGCCCACCCCGAACAGCGCCAGCAGCCCGGCCACGAGCGCTACGGTGACGACCACCTGCAACCCGCCGCCGATGAAGATCAACCGCCCGATGCGCGCCAGCTTGTCCAGGCTGAACTCGACGCCGATGGTGAACAGCAGCAGGATGACGCCGATCTCCGCTAGGTTGTTGATCAGCTCCAGGTCTTCGACGAGCCCGAAGGCACCCGGCCCGATCAGGACGCCGGCGATCAGGAATCCCGCGATCGGCACCAGCCGCAGCCGGTAGCACACGTAGGCGATGAGGACGCTGACGACGAGCAGCGCCACCACCTCGCCCAGAAACGGAAGGGTCACCGCCGGCAACGAGGCGCCGGCCGCAGGGATGAAGGAGAAAGCCATCGCAAGAGCCAGGATAGATCCGTCGGGGGCGCGGCGGCGATCAATCTAGGTCCCTCGGGCGCGCGATCCAAACGAGGCGCCCGGCGCCGAAGCCGACCTCACTCCAGCGCGCAACGTCGAAGTCGATGCGGGCGATGGCGGCCGTGGGGAAGTGCTCGTCGAACCCGCCGACGAACGCATCGACGGTCTCGGACCAGGTGGGCTCGTGCCCGACGAGCATCAGCACGCCGGTGGCCTCCGCCTCGGCGCGGACGAGGGCCAGCACGTCGCGGGGCGAGGCGCCGTAGAGGGCCTCGTCGAGGGTGACCGGCGCGTTCCAGCCCCCCTTGTCGTTTGCCCGCCGCGCCGTCGTCCGGGCCCGGACGGCCGTGGAGCTCACGATGCGGTCTGGCACGGGGCCGCGCTCGGCCAGCCACCGGCCCATCTTGCGCGCCGCCTTCCGGCCCCGTTTGGCGAGGGGGCGGTCATGGTCGTGCACGTAGGGGGCATCCCAGTCAGACTTCCCGTGGCGCAGCAGCAGCAGGGTCTTCATCGGAGCAACGACGATAGGTGGTGAGGAGGACGGCTCGGTAAACCCTGCCTTGCCAGAAAGGGTTGCGCGCCCGCGGCGGCGGCCCGGCGGTCAGAGCGAGATGACGCCGTCGACCTGCGCGGCGGCCTTGTAGACCGCGATCACCTCGTCACTCGAGTGCATCTCCATGCGCGCCGTCACGCTGTAGTAGTTGCCTTTGCTGGAGGCCCGCACCCGCACCGGATATTGCCCGAAGACGGACTTCAGCGCATCGAGCCCCTCCTGCGGTGCGATGAACTTGAAGACGTAGACCGACGGCCACTCCATCTGCCTCTCGAGCAGATCCTGAAAGCGCGCCCACCAGGCATCACCATTCTCGGGTAGTGCGGACATAACTTCGACGGCAGTACGAACGATACGGAACGACACGTACCCAACGCCGCGCCTCCGTATTCGTTCGGCCCGGCCGCCGGCCCGCCGCCCCAAAAAAAGGAAGCCGGGCGGACCCTGCGGTCCGCCCGGCTTCTATCGCACCCTGGATCCCCACCCAGGTATCGGGAGGTTGCGGCACGGAGCCGCGCTCCCTCAAGGTTGTGAGCAGAGGCCGCGCCCCCCAACGCGGCCTCGCTCACAAAGGGTCAGCATCGGCTATGCGGCACCGACCCAAAAGGCTCCCGGCGCCACCCTCTCAGGCGCTGCCGGGTGACCACGACTCAAACAAGAATGCGACCGAACTCCTGCCACGCCCTGCAAATTTCGCCTCGAACCGGAGCGATTCTGACCCGTCGGGGCGATTCGGCGCGGCGGCCGTCGTGTCCCCGATTCGGCCCCCAGGCGCCCCATTCGTCCTTTTTCGCCGTCTTCCGGCTCTGCCTGATCTCCCGCATGCCCCCCACCAATTATTTTTTTCAGGGGGGCGTCTTCCCGGGGGCATGGCGGGCCGATCCACCCGACAGGGGCCGGCACGGAGGTTACGTCTGAGGAACCTGGAAGGGTAGAATGGTAACGAGCCGGCCCGCATGCGGCGCCGGGGACCCCCACCTACCTGGATGCGTGGAAGCCCCCACGCCTCGCCTCGATGAACCGAACGGAACAAGACGCCATGAATACCGAGCGCGCCAAGCACCCGTCCGCCGGCTCGGCCGTGGCGGAGGACGCGGTGACGCTGCCCGTAGAAGGGATGGAATGTGCGGCCTGCGCGGTGCGGATCGAGCGCCAGCTCGGCAAGCTCGCCGGCGTCCGTGAGGCCAGCGTCAACTATGCGACGGGCGGCGCCGTGGTGCGCTACGCCCCTGGTGAGGCAGACCTGCCCGCGCTCGTCCGGACCGTCGAGAAAACAGGCTATGGCGTGCGGACCGACGCGCTCGCCCTCCCGCTCCGCACCGGCGCGGCGCCGCCCGCGCCCGAGGCGCTCACGAACCTCTTCGCGCACACGCCGGGCGTCCTCTCGGCGGCGGTCGAGGGCGAGACGCGCGTGCGGGTGACGTTCGTGCCGGGCGTGGCGGACCCGGCGGCCCTGGCCGGGCGGCTGGCCGACGCCGGCCTGGTGGAC
>JAWWAN010000072.1:0-10822 GCA_033721675.1 Rhodothermales bacterium
CTGCCGTGGGAGGAGGCCGCCAGCGAGAACTTCTACGACACCGTCTACCACCGGCGCTACGGCGGCGACCTCCAGGGCGTCATCGACAAGCTGGACTACCTGAAGGAGCTCGGCATCAACACGATCTACTTCAACCCCGTCTTCTACGCCCGCTCGCTCCACAAGTACGACGGCAACAGCTTCCACCACATCGACCCCTACTTCGGCCCCGACCCCGAGGGCGACCTCGCGATCATCGCCCAGGAAACTTCGGACCCCGCGACGTGGCAGTGGACCGCCGCCGACCGGCTCTTCCTCCGGCTCGTCGACGAGGCCCACCGGCGCGGCCTCCGCGTCCTCATCGACGGCGTCTGGAACCACACCGGGCGCGACTTCTTCGCCTTCCTCGACCTCTACGAGAACCAGGAGGCCTCGACCTACAAGGACTGGTACATCGTCAACCGCTTCGACGACCCGGCGACCGAGGCGAACGAGTTCGATTACGAGGGCTGGTGGGGCGTCGAGTCCCTCCCGATCTTCGCCGACACCGAGGACGGCGAGGATCTGCACCCCGGCCCGAAGCAGTACGTCTTCGACGCCACCGCCCGCTGGATGGACCCCGACGGCGACGGCGACCCCGCCGACGGCATCGACGGCTGGCGGCTCGACGTGGCCAACGAAGTGCCCCTCGGCTTCTGGGCGGACTGGAACGCGCACGTCCGCGCCCTCAACCCGGCCGCCTATACGGTCACCGAGATCTGGCACGACGCCGCCGCGTTCCTCCAGGAGGGCGGCTTCTCGGCCACGATGAACTACCACGGCTTCGCCTTCCCCGTCAAGGCCTTCCTGATCGACCGCGCCGTGCCGCCCTCGCGCTTCGGCGCGATGCTCGACGAGCGCCGCGCGCAGTACCCCGAGGCCATGCAGTTCGTCCTCCAGAACCTCATCGACTCGCACGACACCGACCGCCTCGCCTCGATGATCCTCAACCGGGACCCCGCCGACGGCGCGCAGGAGCAGTTCGGCTACGACCGCGCCGTGACGCCCATGCACGGCCAGAGCCCGGACTACCGCGTCCACGCACCCGGCGAGACGGACCGGCACCTCCAGCGGCTCGTGGCCCTCTTCCAGATGACCTACCTCGGCGCGCCCATGATCTACTACGGCACCGAGGCCGGCATGTGGGGCGCCGACGACCCCGACGACCGCAAGCCGATGGTCTGGCCCGACCTCACGTACGCCGACGAAGCCATCGACCCGATGGGCCGCGAGCGGCCCGCCGACCCCGTCGCCTTCGACAGCAGCCTCTACCGCTTCTACCGCGACGTGATCGCCCTCCGGAACGACCACGCGGCGCTCCGCCACGGCGCCTTCGACGTGCTCGCCGCCGACGACGAGCACGACGTCTTCGCCTTCGCCCGCACGCTCGGCGCCGACGCCCTGGTGGTGGTGCTCAACCGCAGCGAGGCCGCCCACAGCCTCCGCCTGCCCAAGCCCGCGCCCGGCACCTACGAGCCGGTGTTCCTCAGCCGCGACGACGCGCACCGGGTGCAGCAGGATGCCGAGGGCCTGATCCTGGAGCTGCCACCGCTGGCCGGCATGGTGCTCCGCCGTACCGACGCGCCGAATCCGTAGGGCCATGCGCGATCCGGCATCCGATACGAGCCCGGAGGCGCCGCGCGCCGCCCCGCTCTCGCGCGGCAAGCGGTGGGCCTTCACCCTTGGGATGGCGCTCCTCCCCGTGCTCTTCTTCGGGCTGCTCGAAGGCGGGCTGCGGCTGGCCGGCTACGGCGAGGCCTACCCGCTCTTCGTCCCGGCCGAGGGCCATCCCGACTATCTGCACCAGAGCCGGGACGTGGCGCGGCGGTATTTCTACAACGCGGCGAACCCGCCGACGAGCCTGCTCGATCTGTTCACGGCCGAGAAGGACAGCGCGACGTTCCGGATCTTCGTGCAGGGGGGCTCCAGCGCGGCCGGCTTCCCGTTCTACTACGGCGGGGCGTTCTCGCGCATGCTGGAGCAGCGGCTGCTCCAGACCTTTCCGGGCCGCCCCATCGAGGTGATCAACACGGCGATGGCGGCCGTGAACTCGTACACGCTGCTGGACCTCTCGGACGAGATTCTCGCGCAGCAGCCGGACGCGGTGCTCGTCTACGCCGGCCACAACGAGTATTACGGGGCGCTCGGCGTGGGCTCCTCGGAATCGCTGGGCGGGGGGGCGCTGACGCGGCTCTACCTGCGCCTGCGGGCGCTGCGCACGGTGCAGGCCCTCCGCGACGGCCTCGGAAGCCTCGCCGGCTGGATGCGCGGCCGGGGGCAGGGCCGGCCGCCGTCGGCCACGCTGATGGAGCGCATGGTGGGGGAGCAGTCCATCCCGTACGGGTCGCCGCTGTATCGGGAGGGGCTGGCGCAGTTCCGGGCCAACCTCTCGGCGCTGCTGGCGCGGTACGCCGCGCACGGCGTGCCCGTCTTCGTCGGCACGCTCGCCTCCAACGACCGGGACCACGCGCCTTTCCTCAGCGGTCTCGCGCCGGAGACCGATGCGGCGGCCTGGCAGGCGCACCTCCAGCAGGCCCGCGCCGCGCTGGCCGCGCGGGACTCGGCCGCCGCCCTCGCCGCCCTCGGCGCCGCCCTCGCCCTGGACAGCCTTGCCGCCGACGCGTTCTACCTGAAGGGTCGGATTCTGGATGGGCAGGGCCACCGGGAGGCCGCCCGCCGGGCCTACGTGGCCGCCCGCGACCGCGACCAGCTACGCTTCCGGGCGCCCGAGGCGATGAACCGGATCCTCCGCGAGGAGGCCGCCCGCCACGGCGCCACCGTCGTCGAGGTGCAGGCCGCGCTGGAGGCAGCCTCGCCGGGGGGCGTCGTCGGGGCGAGCCTCATGCTGGAGCACCTGCACCCCAACCTCGACGGCTATTTCCGCATCGCCGATGCCTTCTACGAGGCCCTGCGCGCGGCCGCGCTGATCGGGCCGTGGACGCGGCCCGTGCCTGCGCAGGCCGCCCGCCGCGAGGTGCTGCTGACGCCGGTGGATTCGCTCGTGGGCGTCCTGCGTGTGCGCCAGCTCATGGCGCACTGGCCGTTCCAGCCGCCGGGCGTCGTCGACCCCGCGTTCGGCCGGTGGCAGCCCTCCGGGCCGGTGGAGCAGCTCGCCTACGACCTCTGGCGGGGCGATGTAACCTGGGCCGAGGCCAACCGGCAGCTGCAGCGCTACTACGCCGGCCGCGGCGACCTGCACCGCGCGTTGCAGGCGGCCCTTGCGCGCGTGCAGGAGTACCCGCTGCTCGCCGAGCCGTACCTGGCTGCCGGCAACGTGCTGCTGCGCCAGCGGCGGCTGCCCGAGGCGCTCACCTACTTCGAGGCCGCCAACGACCGCGAGGAGACGGCCGCCGCGCAGACGATGATCGGCAGCATCCTCCTGCAACGCGGCGACCGCGAGGCCGCCATCGCGCGCCTGCAACGGGCGCTGACGCTGGACCCCCGCAACCAGCAGGCGCTCTACAACCTCAGCGGGGCCTACGCCCTCACCGGGCAGACCGAGCAGGCCCGTGCCACCGTGCTGCAACTGCTGGCGGTGGCGCCCGAGCACCGGGACGGCCGCCGCCTCCTGAGCAGCCTGGGGGAGGGTGGGGACTAGGACGGGGGCAGGAGCTGGCGACCGGGGACTGGGGGAGCTAGGAGACTGCTCGTCCCCAGCCCCCGGTGGCCAGTCCCCAGTCCCCACACGCCCGCAAACAAACGCCGGTGCCCGTCGTACCCACTCCCCCTGCCTGAACTCGATCCGCTGCGCCGCCATGCTCTTCCGCTACACGAAGTGGGACCCCGAGCGCCACGGGCAGACGATGCCCACCTTCGACCGGCTCCTGGATCTCTTCCAGCAGCTCCTCCAGCACACCGCCGGCGACGCCGCCGAGGCCCTCCACTGGCTCACCCAGCTCGACGAACGCTACGGGATCACCGACGACGAGATGGGCATCGGCGACTTCATCGAGGAGATGAAGCGGCGCGGCTACCTGCGCGAGGACGAGCAGACGGGCGTCGTGCAGATCACCGCGCGGACCGAGCGGACCCTCCGCCAGCGGTCCCTCGAAGAGATCTTCCGGCAGCTCCGCAAGAGCGGGCGCGGCACCCACAAGACGCCCTTCGCCGGGCAGGGGGACGAGCGACTGCCCGAGACCCGCGCCTGGCACTTCGGCGACGACCCCCACCTGCTCGACGTCACCGGCACGCTCTCCAACTCGTTCCGCCGCGCCGGCGTGGACGACTGGAACCTGCAGGAGGAAGACTTCGAGGTCTACGAGACCGACCACCAGACGACCGTCGCCACGGCCCTGATGATCGACCTCTCGCACTCGATGGTGCTCTACGGCGAAGACCGCATCACGCCCGCTCGCAAGACGGCCATGGCGCTGGCCGAGCTCATCATGACGCGCTACCCGAAAGATACCCTGGATATCATCGCCTTCGGCAACGACGCCTGGGAGGTCTCGGTCAAGGACCTGCCGTACCTCAACGTCGGCCCTTACTACACGAACACGCGGGCCGGCCTCCAGCGCGCCCGAGACATCCTCCGGCGCCGCAAGAACCGCAACAAGCAGATCTTCCTCATCACCGACGGCAAGCCGAGCTGCCACTTCGAGCACGGCCGCCTCTACCGCAACGCCTTCGGCCTGGACCGCCGCATCGTCAACAAGGTGCTCGACGAAGCCGTCATCTGCCGCCGCGAGGGCATCGCCATCACCACCTTCATGATCGCCCGCGACCCCTACCTCCAGAACTTCGTCCACCAGCTCACCGAGGCCAACCAGGGCCGCGCCTACTATTCCAGCCTCGATAACCTCGGCGAGTTCATCTTCGAGGACTACATCCGCAACCGGCGGAAACGCGTGCGCTGACGGCCCGGGAAGGCGGAAAGAGGGCGTCGAACGTCGAACAAGGAATGATGAAGGCGGAATGTATCGTCTTCGTCTACGCGCCGAGACAGATCCTTCGACATTCGATATTCAACATGCGGCATTCATCATTCTCTTTCCCACATGGCTCTTCCCCTCTCCCCCAAAAAGCATCTCGGGCAGAACTTTCTGAGCGACCCGAACACGGCGCGCAAGATCGCGGCGGCCGTGCGGGCCGGGGCCGGCGAGCCCGTCGTCGAGATCGGGCCGGGGACGGGCGCGCTGACGGAGCCGCTGCTGGACCGCTTCCCGAACCTCGTGGCGCTGGAGGTGGACCCCCGCGCCGTGGCGTACCTGCGGGCGCAGCGCCCCGCGCTCGACGTGCGCGAAGTGGACGTGCTGGAGGCCGACTGGGCGGCGCTGGCCGACGAACTCGGCGGGCCGCTCTACGTGGTCGGGAATCTGCCGTACTACATCACCAGCCCCATCCTCTTCGGCCTGCTGGAGGCCGCGCCGCACGTGCGCGAGGCCGTCGTGATGATGCAGCTGGAGGTGGCGCAGCGGCTCGTGGCCGTGCCGCGCACCAAAGACTATGGGATCCTCGCCGTGCAGGTCCAGCTCCGCGCCCGCCCCGCGCTGCTCTTTCGCGTCTCGCGCAACGTCTTCTTCCCGAAGCCGGACGTGACGAGCGCCGTCGTCCGGCTCGACTTCGGGGCCGCCCCGCCCGCCCCGGACGTCGACGCGGCGTTCCTCACCGAGGTGGTGCGGGCCGCCTTCAACCAGCGCCGCAAGACCCTCCGCAACAGTCTGGGCCGGTGGACGCGCGAGCAGAACCTCGGCCTGCCGCACGGGTGGGACGGCGCCCGCGCCGAAGAACTGACGCCGGGTGAGTTTGTCGAACTCGCACGGTATCTTCAGGACGCCCGCCCCTGAGGCGCCCTCCCCAGCGTGGCGTGCACGTGGACGCGCCGGCCCGGCTCGCAGACCCGACTACTATGCCCGATATCGTTACCGGCGCCGACGAGCAGGAACGGCTGCCCGGCGCCCTCGAAGTGGACGAGGAACTGCTGGCCGACATCGCGGCGCTCGTCGGCAGCGGCCAGCGCGGCATGGTGCTCAACCTCGTCGCCGATCTCTACCCGCCCGACCTCGCGCGGCTCGTCTCCCACCTCCCCCTCGAAAAGGCCCGCCAGCTCTTCCGGTGGCTCCCCGCCGAGGTCAGCGCAGACGTCCTGCCCGACCTCGACAGCGCCTTCCGCGCCGACCTCCTGGAGGAGGTCCGCCCCGCCACGCTCACCGAGATCATCGACGAGCTGGACACGGACGACGCCGCCGACGTGCTGGCCGACCTCGACGAGGAGGTGGCCCGGCAGGTGCTGCCCGCCCTCGAAGACGCCGACGAGGTCCGCGAGCTGCTCGGCTACGGCGAAGACACCGCCGGCGGCATCATGGCCACGGAGTACGTGGCCGTGCCCGAGACATGGACCGTGGCCGAGGCCACCGAGGAGGTCCGCCGCAACGCCGAGACCGTCGAGCAGGTCTACGCCGTCTTCGTCGTCGGCGCCGAGGAGCACCTCACCGGCGTCGTCTCGCTCAAGCGGCTGTTGCTGTCCCAGGCCGACGTGCCGGTGGCCTCCATCATGAAGCCGGACCTGATCTCGGTCACGCCGGAGGTGGATCAGGAGGAGGTGGCGCGCATCATGGAGCGCTACGACCTCGTCTCGCTCCCCGTCGTGGACGGCAGCGGCCGTCTGCTGGGCCGCATCACCATCGACGACGTGGTGGACGTCATCCGCGAGGAGGCCGAGGAGGACATCCAGCGGATGAGCGGCATCAGCGGCGACGAGGAGCCGACGCACTCGGTGCTCCGCATCTCGCGCGGCCGGCTGCCGTGGCTGATGGCGGGGCTCGTCGGCGCCGGCCTGGCCGGCACGGTCATCGGCTCCTACGAGGGGGCGCTGGAGGAGGCCGGGATTCTGGCCGCCTTCATCCCCGTGGTGATGGCGATGGCGGGCAATGCGGGCATCCAGAGCTCGGCCATCATCGTGCAGGGGCTGGCCTCGGGCGACGTCTGGTCCAGCGACCTGATGCGGCGGCTGGGCAAGGAGGTGGTGGTGGCGCTCATCAACGGCGCGGCGCTCTCTGTGATGCTGGCGCTGCTGGTGCTGGTGCTACCGGCCCTCTTCGGGCTCTTCGACATCGACCTGGAGATCACGAACGTGACGCTGCTGGCCCTGACGGCGGGCGGGGCGCTCTTCCTCGTCATCCTGCTCGCCACCGTCATCGGCACCACGGTCCCGCTCCTGCTGCACCGGCTCGGCGTCGATCCGGCGATTGCCACGGGCCCGTTCATCACGACGAGCAACGACATCATCGGCCTCGCCGTCTTCTTCCTCCTCGCCTCGCTGATCTATCTGTGACGGCGGCCGGCCCTCGCGAAACGGCGGGCCGCCGCGATGCGCCGTCTCGCCCCCTGCGTGCTGCCTGCCGTGCCCCCGTGTCATCCCGAGCGGAGGCCCGGAGCGGCCGGAGCCGAGGGATCTCGCCGGCCGAGCAGGGCGAACCTCCTCCTCGACGATACCCCTCGGCCGGCTCGGGATGACGGCGCAGGAACCGGGCAAGACCCTGGAGCCGGAGGCCGTTCCCGATGGCTCGGCCCGTTGAAACGAAAAGCGGCCCGGCCTCCGCGAGGGAAGCCGGGCCGCCGTGCGTCAGCGGGTGCGTTTAGGGAAGGTGCTGGGGGAGCTGAAGACCCAGGCGTAGAAGTTTACGATACCGAGCATAGGAGTCACCGGAGAAGGGAAGGAGAGAGGAGACGGCCGCGCGGAGGGAGCGGCGCGGCGTGGCCGGAGGGGCCGGCGCGGCGGCGGCCTGCGGGTGGTGTCCGCAGCCCAGGCAGTAGAGGGCGGGCATCCGCGCGATCCAGAAGGTGTGGCGCTCGCAGTGCTGGCAATAGCCGGATGCGTTGGGCCGGGCGCTGAGCGCGAAGGCCAGCGTGCCGAAGGCCTGCGGCGCTTTATGGCGAAGATCCATAGGAATGTCTCATTGGTGGGTACGAACCACGGTCCGGAAGCCCGGCGTGGTGATTCATCATACCCACGAGGCGCCCCGATTGCGGCAACGCGGCGGTGCCTCGAACCGCTTCCGTCACACAATGATAACAGTCGGCCGCAGCCCAAAGCGCTTCCGGAAGCGGCGGGAATGGATCAGAAGGGCGAAAACCGGGAGGATCGGTCAGGAATCGGCGCTGCCGAGGCGGGCGGAGAGGGCCTCGAAGAAGTGGTCTACACGGCGCCGGTTGACGCCGAAGTCGTACCGGCCCACGCGGCTGGCGCTGCGGATGTGGAGGTGGGTGCCTTCGCCGTCCGGCTCGACGGCCACGGCCACGTCGTCCTTGAAGAGAAAGGCGGAGACGACGGCGCCGAGGCGGCCCTGCGCGGCGTCGGCGTGGAGGTGGGAGGCGGAGAGGTCGTCTTCGAGCACCGCCAGGGCGGCGTCGAAGACCACGGCCGGCGGGGCGCCGACGCGGCGCGAGGTGCGGACGCAGTTGGGCGTGCCGGGGCACGCAGGCAACGGGTTCTCCATGGAGGCGCCTGCTCTTCAGGAGCCGGCGGTCTGCTGAAGCTCGCTCCCGTCGTTGTACTTGGACGGGCACTTCATCAGGATGTGCTCGGCCACGAAGACGTCCCCGTCCAGGCGGCCTTCCACGACGAGCTTCTCGGCGTCCTCGAAGCTGGCCGGCTTGGGGTTGGCGTAGCGCACCTGCCGCGCCGCGCCGTCCTCGTCGCGCATCGTGAAGGTGAAGACGTTGCGCGCGGGGTCGTAGGCGGTCCCGGCGTCGGCCACCCAGTAGCCCACCACGTGCGCCTGCGCGCCCGTCGCGGCGGCCTCGTCGAAGGTCATGTAGCCGCCCACCTGCTGGCCGAAGTTCATGAACAGGAGGCCGGCGAAGGCTACCATCACCACCAGGCCGATGATCGTCTTGGGCTTCATCGCGGAGAATCGATAGATCGATGGATGCAGAGGGCGGTTGCCGACGAGGCCGTTACAACCGGGGCGGTTCCGAGTCAATGCGCTCATCCAGGGTTCGTTCCAGCCGGGCGATCCGGCGGTCCGTCCGGAAGAGGAAGAACAGGAGGCCGAACCAGATGATGAGCACCACCGCGAGCACGACGTACAGCTTGTCGTTCGAGAGCATCACGCTCTCGAGGCCGGCGCCGGGCGGGGCGGGGGTTTCTTGGAGGAAGGCGGTCATAGAAGGCTAGAGGTCCGGCAGGTCGTGGTCGTCGAGGCGCTGGCGGAGCAGGGCGAGGCGGACGCGCTGCGTATAGATCAGCCAGAAGAGGCCGATGAAGCCGAGCACGGCCGCGTAGAAGACGGGCCGCATGACGGGCGCGAGGTCGGTCTGGCTGAAGGCGGGCGTGCCCTCGGCGCCGGGGTGGAGGCTCTCCATCTGGCGCGGCAGCACGTAGAGCAGGAACGGCACGGTGACGAAGGCGAAGAGGTTGTAGACCGCCCCGATGCGGGCGCGCTTCTCGGGGTCGTCCACGGAGGAGCGGAGCACGAAGTAGGCGCCGTAGATGAGCAGCTCGACGGCCGCCAGCGACTGCTTCGGGTCGAAGTTCCACCAGATATTCTGGCCCTCGTACCACGTGAAGCGCGCCCAGACGATGCCGGTGACGAGGCCGAGGCTGCCGAAGAGCATCGCCACGAGGGCCGCCTCGCGCGCCCGCACGTCGCGCACGAGCTGGCCCGTCCCGAGGTAGCGCATCGAGTGGTAGGCCGAGACGACGGCGGCGGCCATCATCGTGAACCACATCGGCACGTGGAAATACAGGTTGCGCGCCGTGTGCTCCAGGATGGCGAGGCGCGGCACGTCCCGCACGAACGCCGCCACGATCATCCCCGTCAGCCAGACGGCGACGACGACGCGGAGGACGCGGTAGACGCGGAGGTGGATGGCCGGTGCCTGCATGGCCCTCGGGGTATGGTCATCGGTTCGGAGTGCGGAGTGGGTGGAGGCCGCGCCCCCAGTCCCTGGTCGCCAGTCCCTAGTCGTTCCAGACGTAGTCGAACAGCAGCACGGAGGCGGTGATGACGGTGCCGGCGAAGCCCGTGAGGGCGAGCAGCTCGTCGGTGGCGCCGCTCCAGCCCTGCCCGTCGGGGAGGGCGTGGCGGGTGGCGCTGATGGCCGAGAGCAGGAGGGGGATCAGCAGGGGGAACAGGAGCACGGGCAGGAGCGGCCCGCGCCCGCCCGTCCGGGCGATGAGCGCGGCCAGCAGCGTGGTGGTGCCCGAGAGGCCGAGCGCGCCCAGCAGCAGCGTCAGCGCCAGCAGCCCCGGCTGCCGCACCTCTACACTGAGCAACACCAGAAAGGCTCCCACCGCCACGCCGTTGAGCGCCAGAACCAGCAGAAAATTAAACAGCAGCTTGCCGGCATACACCATGCTCGGGCGCGTGTTGAGCTGGAGCAGGAGGACCGTCCCGCGCTCCTCCTCGGCGATGAAGGCCCGGCCGAGCCCGACGGCGCCGGAGAACAGGATCACGATCCACAGCAGCGCCGCCTCCACGCGCACGCTCACCACCTCCTGCCCGACGGCGTAGATCACCAGCACGAGCGCCGAGAGCACGAACATCAGCAGGAGGTTGACGGCGTAGCGGTGCCGCAGCTCCAGCCGCGCATCCTTCCAGAAGACGGCCCAGGCGCCGTGGAGCCAGGTCATCGGCGGGAGCGAACGGATGAGTGACGAGTGCAGAGCATGGAGTTGAGAGGGAGGAGGGGGGCGGTTTCCTCGCGGGTAGCGGCCGTCCCTCGCCAATCTACAATCATCACGTATCAATCATCAATCACTGCGCCGCCCGCATCCGGGCGCGTTCCTCGGCGGTCACCAGGCCGGGGGGGCGGGGGAGGAAGACCGGCTCGCCGGGCGTCGGGTCGTCGAACTCGCCGA
>JAWWAN010000073.1:0-10618 GCA_033721675.1 Rhodothermales bacterium
ATACCGCAGCCGCCGCGCAGATGCAGTCCCTCCAACGCCGCCTCCTCTCCATTGTTGGCAAAGAAACCGGGAATTTGGGAGCGGGAAGGGGGAACGGGGAAGAGGGATGGGGTGCTGGTTTCTTCGGTCCCTGTTTCCCATTTTCCGGTTCCCCGTTCCCCCATCTCTCCTGCCGGACCGATGCGTGCACGCCTGACGCTGTTCTTCGCTCTGTTGATCATCGCCGCGCCGGCCCTCGCGCAGGGCCTTCCTTCCATCACCGAGAAGACCGCCGGTATGGACAAGCGCGACGGCTTCTTCCCCGTCTACTGGGACGCCGCCGAGGGCAAGGTCTGGCTGGAGATCCCGCGGCTGGGCGAAGACGTGCTCTACGTCGAGTCCCTCCCGGCCGGGCTCGGCTCGAACGACATCGGGCTGGACCGCGCGCAGCTCGGCGGCGAGCAGGTCGTCCGCTTCGAGCGGGTCGGGCCCAAGGTGCTGATGGTGACGCCCAACCTGCGGTACCGCGCCGAGGGCGCCCCGGCCGCCGAGCGCCGCGCTGTGGAAGACGCCTTCGCCGACGGCGTCGTGTGGGGCTTCACCGCCGCTGCCGCGACGGGCGGCCGCGTGCTCGTGGACGCCACCGACTTCGTCGTGCGGGACGCGCACGGCGTGGTGCAGCGCCTCAAGAACACGAACCAGGGTACGTTTTCGCTGGACAAGAGCCGCTCGACGCCCCTCCCGGACCGCATCCAGGCGTTCCCGGAGAACACGGAGATCGAGGCCCGCCTGACGTTCACCGGAGACAGCCCCGGGCGCTACGTCCGCGACGTCGCCGCCGACCCGACGGCTTTCTCCCTCCGCCTGCGCCATTCGCTCGTGAAGCTGCCCGAGCCCGGCTTCGAGCCGCGCGTGTTCCAGCCCGGCAGCGGCTACTTCGGGACTTCGTACCGGGACTACGCCGTGCCCATCGGCGAGGAGGTCGAGCGGCGCTTCATCACGCGGCACCGCCTCGAATGCGCCGGGCCGCCCGCCGCCGACGGCCTGTGCGAGCCCGTCGAGCCCATCGTCTACTACCTGGATTCCGGCACGCCCGAGCCCGTCCGCTCGGCCCTGCTGGAGGGCGCCCGCTGGTGGAACCAGGCGTTCGAGGCCGCCGGCTTCCGGGATGGCTACCGCGTGGAGATGCTGCCCGAAGACGCCGACCCGATGGACGTGCGCTACAACGTCATCAACTGGGTGCACCGGGCCACGCGGGGCTGGAGCTACGGGTCGTCCGTCGTCGATCCGCGCACGGGCGAGATCATCAAGGGGCACGTCACGCTCGGCTCGCTCCGCGTGCGGCAGGACTACCTGCTGGCCGAGGGCCTGCTGGCCCCCTACAGCGGCCCGAACGCCCCCGGCTACGACCCCGCCGCCGACCCGATGCTGGCGATGGCGCTGGCCCGCATCCGCCAGCTCTCGGCCCACGAGGTGGGCCACACGATCGGGCTCGCCCATAACTTCGCCGCCTCGCCCACGGGCCGGGCCTCCGTGATGGACTACCCCGCGCCCCTCGCCACCGTCGCCGCCGACGGCACCATCGACCTGAGCGCCGCCTACGACACCGACATCGGCGAGTGGGACAAGGTGGCCGTCCGCTACGGCTACGCGCCCGTCCCGCCGGGCACGGACGAGGGCGCCTTCCTGGCCGGCATCCTGGAAGAGGCGCGGCAGCAGGGGCTGGCCTATCTCACCGACGCCGACGCCCGCCCCGCCGGCGCCGCCCACCCGGACGCCAACCTGTGGGACAACGGCGCGGACATGGTGAGCGCGCTCCGCGACGAGATGGCGGTGCGCAGAATCGCCCTCGACAACTTCGGCCTGGCGACGATCCGGGAGGGGCGCCCGGTGGCGCTGCTCGAAGAGGTGCTGGTGCCGCTCTACCTGCGGCACCGCTACCAGGTGGAGGGCACCGTGAAGCTGCTCGGCGGGGTCTACTACAGCTACGCCATCCGGGGCGGGGCGGAGCCGCTGCCGGAGGCCGTGCCCGCCGAGGCGCAGCGCGCGGCGCTGGAGGCGCTGCTGGCCGCCACGAGCCCCGAGGCGCTGGCCCTCCCGGAGCGCGTCCGCACGCTCATCCCGCCGCGCCCGCCCGGCTACGGGCCCCACCGCGAGCTGTTCGACGGCTACACGGGCCTCACGTTCGACCCCTACGCGCCCGCCGAGGTGGCCGCCGCGCTCGTCTTCGACCTCGTCGTCCACCCCGAGCGGGCCGCGCGCCTGGCCTACCAGGAGGACTTCGACGGCGACCTGCCCGGCCTCACCGAGGTGCTCACCCGCGTCACGGACCGGGTCTGGGGCAGCGACGTACCGCGCGACCCCTACGCCGCCGAGCTGCACCGGATCGTGCAGATCGCCTGGGTCGATGCCCTGCTCGACGCCGCCTCGCGCACCGACGCCGCGCCGGCCGTGGCCGCCCGCGTCACGCACAAGCTGCGCGACCTGCACGGATGGCTCCGCGACAACCCCGGCACCCGGCGCGACGAGGAGACGCTGGCGCACCGCGCCTACGTCTTCGACCAGCTGGACCGCTACCTCTTCCGCCTCTACCGCGCCGAGCAGCGCCGCGACGACCTCACCGTGCCGCCCGGCTCGCCCATCGGCCAGGACGCGCCGGCCTTCTTGCAACGCCAGCACCACCGGCGCGCGCTCCTGCAACAGTGGGCGCCGTGGACCGAGGCGTGCGGCTCCTGACCCGCCGGGCCTACTTCACCCACGCCTGCAGGCTGACGAAGGTGCAGAGCAGCAGCAGCACGAACAGGACGGCGACCTCGGCCTGCGTGAACGTCACCCGCACCTCGCCCGAACGCCGCATCCGCCGCGACCGCGTGAAGCCGCCGCGCTCGTCCAGGATGAGCACGGCCAGCAACAGCACGACGGCCAGGATGGAGAGCGGTAGGTAGGGCGCGCCGCGCAGGTAGACCAGCCCCGCCGCGCCCGCGCTCAGGAGCGTGCTGACGCCGAAGACCAGCCAGGCCGGCACCGCGAACCGGCGCTTCCGGCGCCGTCGATGCTTTTTCCGGGCCTCCTGCGGATCGTCCCTCGGGACGGGGCGGGGGCCTGAGGATTCGTGAGACACAGCGATGGGGGGATAGGCGAGCTACGCACAGCAAGATACCGGCTGACTTGATGCAAATGCAATCGCCGCCCTCCCCCCTTTAGCGCGGGGGGAGGCTTCGCAATGAATCGGGTATGCTCGGGGCGCTCACCGAGCGCGCGGTGTCGGGGCGGGTGCGCAGCGGCTTCCGCAGCTCCATCGCGTTGAGCGAGTCGGCCGCGCGGCGCGAGGGCGTCTTCGCGGCCTCGGCCACGCTGTCTCGGCGGGCCTGGGCCCGGTCGCCGTCCCGCCCCTCCAGCTCGCGGTCGAAGCGGTAGAGGAGCGAGTCTGTGGCGGCCAGGAGCGAGTCCGCCTCGCGCGCCAGGGTGTCGTCGTAGCCGAAGTCGTCGGCGAACAGGACCGAGTCTGAGAGGGTGTCTGGCGGCGGCGGCGGCTCCCAGCCGACGGGCGCCTCGAAGCGGGCGTCGGACGCGAGCACCTCGCGGCCGGCCTCGCGGTAGAACCGCCCGATCACGTGGAGCGCCGTGTGAGCGCCCTGCCCCCAGTAGTTGCTCCGGAAGTGGATGCTCGGCGTGGTGAAGCCGACGACGGCGCCCATCACCAGCTCCGGGTGCATCAGCATGAACCAGCCGTCGGCGCCGTTCTGCGTGGTCCCGGTCTTGCCGGCGAAGTCGCCTCGCGCGCCGTACTGGTTGCGGATGCGCACGCCCGTGCCCCGGTCCACGACGCCCCGCATCATGTCCAACACGGAGTAGGCCGTGTAGCGTTCGAGCACGGGCCGCGGCGCCGACGAGAACGTGGCGATCACCTGCCCGTCCCGGTTCTCGATGCGGGTGAGGAAGACCGGCTCGGCGTAGCGGCCCTGGTTGGCGAGCGGCGTGTAGGCACCGGCCATCTCCAGCAGCGTCACCGGGCTCGTCCCCAGCCCGATGGACGGGACGGCGTCGAGCTCGCTCTTGATGCCCATGCGGCGGGCCGTCTGGGCCACGCGCTGCGGCCCGACCTCGGCCACGAGCTGGGCGGTGATCGTGTTCTTGGAGTAGGCGAGGGCGTCGGCGAGGGTCATGAAGCGGCCGCTGGCGCCGCCCCCCACGTTCGCCGGGCGCCAGGTGCGGCCGGAGCCGGGGTCGCGGTAGGTCACGATGGAGTCCGGCATCTGATCCGTCGGGCGGAAGCCGCGCTCCAGGGCAGCCGTGTAGACGAACGGTTTGAACGTGGAGCCGGGCTGGCGCCGGGCCTGCGCCACGTGGTCGTACTGGTGGTGGGCGAAGTCGCGCCCGCCGACCCACGCGCGGACCTGCCCGTTCCGGGGGTCGAGCGCGACGAAGCCGACGTCGAGCCAGGTCTGCATGGCCTTCACCGAGTCCACGAAGGCGGCATCGGCACGGAGGCGGGCGAGCGCCGAGTCCGGCGCGAGGCCGTTCGCTTTCATCCGGCGGAACGCCTCGGTCTGGGAGAGGAAGCGGTTCAGCAGATCCGGGTTCTGCGCCCAGAAGTGGGCGAAGGCGGCGTCGCCGGCGCGGCCCCGGTAGTCGCGGGCGTTGCTGGAGAAGTAGGACGGCGAGGACCGGCTCCACTCGAGGTTCGCCACGGCCTGCAGATCCTCGCCGATCTCGACGGCGGCCTGCTGCGCGGCGGCCTGGAGGCGGCTGTCGATGGTGGTGTGAACCACGAGGCCGTCGGTGTAGAGGTTGTAGCCCCGGCGCTCGGCCCACTCGTCGAGGTGCCGCCGCACGTGCTCGGCGAAGTGGGGCGCGATGCCGCCGTCCCGCGAGGGCGGGCGGAAGTCGAGCGGCGTCTCCTGCTGGCGGAGCGAGTCGGCCGTGGCGGCGTCGAGGTAGCCGAACTTCACCATCTGGGCGAGGATGACGTCGCGCCGTTCGCGCGAGCGCTCGGGGTTGCGCACCGGATTGTAGTAGACCGGCCCCTTGAGCATCCCCACGAGGACGGCCCCTTCGAGCGCCGTCAGGTCCTGGGCCGGCTTGGCGAAGTAGGTCTGGGCGGCGGCCTCGATACCGAAGGCCTGATAGATGAACGAGACCGTGTTGAGGTACATCTCCAGGATTTCGTCTTTGGAGAAGTGGTCTTCGAGGCGCTTGGCCGTCAGCAGCTCGCGCAGCTTTCGGATGGGCGTGGCGTCGTCCCAGATCTGCGGATAGGCGTTGCGGGCGAGCTGCATCGTGATGGTCGAGCCGCCCTGGCGGTTGCCGCCGACGGTCGCGCGGGCGGCCCCCACGAGGCGGCGCAGGTCGATGCCGCCGTGCCGGTAGAAGCGGTGGTCCTCGGTGGCGAGGAGGGCCTCGGTGACGTGCGGCGAGATCGAGTCCAGCGGCATCCACACCCGGTTCTCGACGGCGTAGCGCGTCAGCTCCTCGCCGTCGGCGGTGAAGACGACGGTGGCCTGGTCGAAGTTTTCGCGGCTGATCGAGGCGGGGTCCGGGATGAAGAAGAACAGCAGCACGAGCCACCCGGCGAGCACGAGCGTCATCAGGCCGGCCAGGGCGAGCCCGCCGATGGCGCCGGCGCGCTCCCGGCGGTCGTTGCTGGCGAGGCGGGCGCGGAGGTGGTCCCGCGTGGCGTACGGGAAGGCGCGGAGGGCGTCGGCGCGCGCCGCCAGCCAGGCGCGCAGGCGCTCCGGCAGCGGCGTATCGCCCGCATTCGAGGGGTGGTGGGCCATCGATCTATCGAGGGAGAGCTTTCAGGGTTCGAACGCTCCCTCTAACGAGGCGCCGCCCCGCCGGCACCCGCGCCGCCGTAAAAAGCTGGATACGGTTGGGGGGTGGGGACTGGCCACTGGCCACCGGGGACTTGGAGCGCATTCCCCATCCCATCCCTAGTCCCTACCCCCTCTCATTCCAACCCGATCGAGAAGAGATGCTCCAGGTCGTGCCGGGAGTAGACTTTGAAGCCGATGAGCGTCTCGGACGTCTCGATGCCGTCGATGCGGCGGATGTGGTCGGTGACGAGGTCGGCCAGGCGCTCGTTGGTCGAGACGCGCAGCACGGCGGCCAGGTCGTAGCGGCCCGCCACGGAATGGACCTCGGCGACGCCGTCCATATCGACGAGCTGCTCGGCCACGTCGTTGACTTTGCCGCGCTCGACGTTGAGCAACACGAAAGCGGTGATCATGGCAGGGGGGTGCTTGCATCGAAAAGGAAGGGCCTGCAAGGTACGCAATCGGCCCGTGGTTTCCAGCGAGCGGCGAGGTCAGTACATCTCGTACTTGGCCAGCCGTCCGTCGAGCGCGCCGTTGACGAGGGGTTTCTTCCAGGTGGTGCGCAGGCCCACGCGCTTGAGGAGGGCGGGGTCGCCGGCGTAGAGGTAGGCCGTGGCGCCGGTGCACCGCTGCTTGAGGAAATCGCCGAAGGCCTGGTAGAAGTCGCCTACGCCGTCGCTGCGGCCCATGCGCAGGCCGTAGGGGGGGTTGACGAGGATCGTCGTATCCGGCAGGCCGTCGAGCGTCCGGAAGTCCGCCACGGCGAGGGTTACGTGGTGGCCGCCGGGCAGGGCGGCGAGGTTGGCGCGGGCGGCCGCCACGGCGTTCGGGTCGCGGTCGCTGCCGCCGAGGAGGCCCTCGGGGATGGGGCGGATCTGCGCGTTGGCCTCGGAGCGCACCCGCTTCCAGAGGGCGGCGTCGAAGTCCGGCAGGGCCTCGAAGCCGAAGTGATCGCGGAGGTAGCCGGCGGGGATGCGTCCGTAGTGCATGAGGGCCTCGGCCAGGAGCGTGCCGGCGCCGCACATGGGGTCGTAGAGGGGCCGCTCGCCGTCCCACCCGGAGAGCCGCACGACGGCGGCCGCCACGGTCTCCTGCATCGGCGCCGGGCCGGCCTCCTGGCGGTAGCCGCGCCGGTGGAGGGAGCCGCCGGAGGTGCCGAGGCTGATCGTCGCGTGGTTGCTCTCGATGTAGAGGCTGAGCCACACGTCGGGGTCGCGCGTGTCGATGCTGGGGCGGGCGCCGGTGCGCTCGCGGAACTGGTCCACGACGGCGTCTTTGAGGCGAAGCGCGGCGTACTTCGAGTGCCGGATCTTGCTGTTCGAGACGTTGGCGAAGACGGCGAAGGTGCGGTCGAGTGTGAGGAAGTCGCTCCAGTCGATGCCGCGGGCGGTGCGGTAGAGGTAGTCCGGGTTGTGGCAGCCGAAGGCGGTCAGGGGGGCCAGCACGCGCGTGGCGAGGCGGGCGCAGTAGTTGACGCGGTAGAGCGTGGCGGCATCGGCGGTGAAGTAGGCGCCACGGTAGGCGGGGGCGGCGTCGGTGGCGCCGAGTTCGGCGAGTTCTTCGGCGCCCAGCGCCTCGGTGCCGCCGGCGATCTGGGCAAAGTAGCGCTGCGTCTCCTGGTACTGGTAGGGCATGGGCCTCCGTCGGGTGGGGTGCGGGGGGTGTACCCTCCCCGGGGCGGCGCGGTTGCGGGGGCGTCCGCGTTCAGCAGCCGGCGAGGCGGTTCAGGCAGCCGCGCTCGCACCAGCCCTGCTTGGCGCCGAAGAGGCCGGCCAGGCCGGGCCATGGCACGCGCCGCCCGTAGATGCCGCCCACGAAGCCCAGACCCCCCTCCACGTTGCCGAAGGCATCCGGCAGGACCAGCTCTTCGTCGCTCAGGGCGAGGAAGTCCGGCCAGCCGGGCACGGCGGCGGCGACGAACACCTCGGCGGCGGCGACGGCCGGGCACGCGCCCGAGGTGCGTTGGCGGAGGTCCTCGTACAGGTTGCCGGTAGCGACGAAGCGGCCCGAGGCGAAGCGGTTGAGGGCGGGCAGGTAGGAGACGGCAAGGCGGCTCGTGCCGTCGGCGAGCACGTAGCGCACCTGCACATCCGCCACGGCCGCGACGCCGTCCACCGTGATGACCTGCGCGGGCGGGTTGACCACGCCGATCGAGCTTCCGGTGTCGAGCCCGACCTCCGGAGGGGCCGCGGGGACGGAGACGGTCGCGGTGCTCGCGGCGCCGTCACTGCGGGTGACGGTGAGGCGGTAGGTGGCGCCCGGCACGATCTGCTCGGCGGTCCAGAAGTTGTGCGCGCGCCGGCCGTCGCCGTAGGTGAAGACGGAGTCGCGGAGCGTGACGGTGCGGCCCGTCGCCAGATTCTCCAGCGTCACCCCGGCGTCGAGCGGATCCGGGCTGACGGGCACGCCGCGCCGCAGGGGCGAGACGCGGACGAACTGGGTATCCGCCCCGGCATCCAGGTAGCCGAAGACCGAGAAATAGCGGTCGCTCTCGACGAACGGATCGACACTCGTCTCGCACGCCGAGACGGCAAGCAGGACGGCGGCGATCAGGGCGCAGCAGAGCCCTCCTCGAACCGTCATCCCGTCGTGGGGTCGTAACGACGCTTTTTTGCCGCCGGGTCTGTTCACCGCGGCGCCGGCCCGGGGCGTCTTCTCCTGTCGGTCCATCCGAGCCATACCCTAGCGCGTCTCCAGCTTGATAGCGAGGTTGGGGATGAGCGGGAGCTGATCCACGCGCTGCACCGTGAAGAGGTCGAAGTAGAACAGGTTGGCGCGGTCGTAGGTGTTGATGACGCCGCCTTGGAGCGTGAGCGCCATCGGCCCGGCGCGGAAGGTGCGTTCGAGCGCGAGGTCGAGCCGGTGGTAGGGGGGCAGGCGGGCGCGGTAGGGCGGCTCGTAGAGCACGCGCGTGGTGCCGAAGGCCTCCCGCACGTCGGCGAGGGCGCGGACGGGCAGGACCTCGTCGAAGCCGCGCACCGGGGTGAAGGGCAGCCCGGAGCCGTACTGCCACCGGAGGCTCGCCGTGACGCCCGCGACCTCGACGCTGGCGACGGCGTTGAGCTGGTGGCGGCGGTCGTGCGGGGGCGCGTAGCCGGTGATGGGTTCGCCGAAGAAGACGCCGAAGGGGGCGCCGCCGGCGCGGTAGCGGGTCCGGGCGAGGCTGTAGCCGACGTATGCGTAGAACCGGCGGCGCTGGTATTCGAGGCGGGCGTCGGCGCCGTAGACGTCGCCGTCGGCGCGGGTCAGCGTGGTGGTGAAGCGGGCCACGGTGCTCCAGATCGGCACGGTCAGATTCGCGAGGCGTTTGTAGTAGCCCTCGGCCGAGAACCGGACGCGGCGGCCCAGCTGCTGTTGCCATCCGCCGAGCACGTGCACGGCCTGTTCGGCCGATCCGCCCAGCGGCGCGGGCACCCAGGCGACGAAGACCGAGCCGGCGTCGCGCTCGTCGCTGAGGCCGGCGACGGTCTGCCGGTAGAGGCCGGCGGCGGCGCTCAGCTCGGTCGGGCCGTCCACCCCGAAGGGTTGCCACACGGCGCGCAGGCGCGGCTCGAACGTGGCGGGGTAGTCTGCGTAGAGCGTCACCGAGAGGCCGGGCGTCAGGCGGAGCGTGGGGCGCAGCGCGACCTCGGCCTCCAGGTAGCCGCCGCCACGCAGGACGGTCTGCTCCTCGCGCGCGAGGTTCTGGAACTGCTCCTCCAGGCGGTAGCCGAGCCACGTCATCCGGGTGAAGAAGCCGCCGCGCACCGCCGTGCGCCGCCCGTTCCGCGCCAGGTGCACATCCACGCCCGTGCGCGTGGCCCACGACGCCCGCTCGGGGTCGGCGGCGTCGCCCACCTCGTTCCGCACGTTGGAGACGGACGCGCTCACCTCGAGTAGGAAGGGCGCGGCGGCGGGGAAGGCCACGCAGCGCCCGCCGAAGACGAGGTTGGACCAGCGGAAGACGTCGTCGCGCGGGCTCTCCGGCGGCGCGATCCGGCCGCGGTCGTAGGTGCGGGTGCCGCTGGCGGAGCACCGGCTGTTGTCCGCGCCGCCGCTGGAGAGCTTGACGAACGCATCGCCGAAGCGGAACGGCAGGTCGTCGTCGATGAGCGGCGCCGCGATGCGCTCGACGACGGACTGCCGGAGCGAGACGAGCATGGAGCGGCCGCCTTTCTTGAGGGGGCCTTCCACGCGCACGCCCGTCAGGAATGGGCTCAGCGTGGCGGCGCCCTCGAACCGCCGGTTGTTGCCCTCGCGCATCAACACGTCGATCACGGACGAGAGGCGGCCGCTGTAGCGCGCCCCGAAGCCGCCCGCATAGAGGTCGGCGCTGGCGACGAGGTCTTCGGGGAAGGCGGAGAAGAAGCCGACGACGTGGAAGGGCTGGTAGATCAGCATCCCGTCCAGCAGCACGAGGTTCTGCGCGGGCGTGCCGCCCCGGATGAAGAGCTGCCCGCCCCGGTCTCCGAGCGCCACGACGCCCGGCAGGCTCTGGAGGTACGTTGCCAGGTCGCCGCTGACGTCCGGCGTGGGGATCCGCGCGAGGTCGGCGGGGCGGATCGTCTGGAGGCCGGCCTGCACCTTCGCCGCGCCGCCCTCGGCCCCGACGACGATCTCGCCGAGGACTTCTTCGGCGGGGGCGAGGGCGACGTTGAGCCGCACGAGGGGCCGGTCTCCGAAGCGGAGCGTGTCTGCGAAGGCCTCGTAGCCGATGAAGCTGACGCGCACGGCGTAGCGCCCGGCCGGCACCTCGCTGAGCTGGTAGAAGCCGTTCTTATCGCTGACGGCGCCGAGTGGGGCGGCGTCTCCGGCCCGCAGCACGACGTTGGCGCCGGGCAGGG